>JBIKNT010000139.1:0-4646 GCA_044358465.1 Ilumatobacteraceae bacterium | reverse complement strand
CCAAAGTGTGAGCGCACTTTTTCTTCGCCATTGAACACAGCAAAAAATAATGAGCCAAGGCCCATATCGTGTGCGCCCAACAACAGCGTCATGACCGCGAACGAGGCATCAATTGTCCAATACGGAGTTGGCCACGCTTCGATGGATGCACCTAAACCCGTATGTGATTTATCGGGCTCTGCATAGCGATCTGCATACGCCTGTGCATCGGCAAAGGGCAACATAATGATTGGCGCCTCGAGCAGATGCGGCCATGTGAAGTTTTCACGCTTTTCTACTGGTAGCGATAAATCCCAAAATGTCTGCACATCTTCATTTTCTAAAACGAGAACCGACCAGCCTTGAGTTTTTCCTGCACTTGGTGCGCGCACAGCAAGATCAAGCAATTCGTTGATTGTGCTGCGAGGCACTGCGGTGTTTGCGAACGAACGCGTCATGTGTCGCGTGCGGACAACGCGCACAAACTCCACGAGAGTTACTGCAATTTGCCGAGTTTGACAAGACTCTCGGTCATGGTCCAGCCATGAACGATGAGCACTCCGCCTTTATTGGCGGGCACATTGTCAAACATTGCCGCAATGTCGGCATTGATTTTTTCTGGCTTGGTTGATTCGTGATCGAGGAATCCGGCTTGGCCAGCTGATTTCACGATGAACGACTGCTCGTCGTATGCGCGCTCGACGCCAAAACGCTTTGACAAACGCCGGCCCCAGGCTCGCTCTTCGCCCACAGCACGGTGGCCCGGACGAGGAATCATCTCGGTCAGCGACTTAAATGCCTCAAGACCATGGGCGCTTGTGAACCGCGACCCCACCACAACGTCTTCGTCGGGAAAGGCCATGAGTGCCCTGTGGTAGGCCTCGGTCATGAGACCCTTCAATACCGAATCACGCTTTGGAGTGCGCTTAATGCTCATGAGGCCAAGGAGCACACAAGGGGTGCCGCCAATGCGCTCAAGGGTGGAAAAGCTATAGCCGTGCAATTTGCCATCGAGGCGGGCGGTGGTATTGAGTACCCAGTCTGTTTGAGCTTTCGACAATAATTCCATGTCAAAAGCGCCCCCCATGGAGGCCATTTCTTCGAGATCAGCCTCGGTCATTGCCGATGAGTCTCTAGTGTCGACCTCTAGTGCCATAGCGCCAGATGCTCCTTAATGAACCTGCACATTCGCCCTCTATTCTGCCAGCGGAATTGCCGTGCGCCTACGTAATGGGCAAATCAGTTGAGAAACTTCACCAAAAAGGGGCGAAACAGTACGTGTAATGGCCTACGCGACCACAACACCATCGCCGAATGCGACAACGAGGTCACCCATTGCCTTGTCGATATTGACGTTGAAGCCCTCGCCGAGCTGCACGGTGACGTCGCTTCCCATGTCGACAAAGACGGGAACTTCCCCAGGGAACTCCACCAAAATGCCCTTCAAACGGGCGATGGCTGCTTCGTTGATGGCCGCCGCAGGCAATTTGAGGGTGACGGCACGCGCGGCTTGACCCAGATGTTCAAGTACTTCGACTTTGGTGACCATGAGCCCCACTCGGGCATCGTCGCGACGGTCGATGCGCCCACGAATAGCCACAATGGCGTCGTCGGTGAGGAGATGAGCAAAGTCGGTGAGAGTTTTCGGAAACACCGTTGCTTCAATGCTTGAGTCGAGATCTTCCAAAACAAAGACAGCCATTTGGTCGCCTTTTTTGGTGTACTTCTTGGCCAATCCAGTAATGACGCCACCGGTAATGACGAATGCGCCATCTTCACGCTCACGTGCCTCGCCAATGCCACAGTCGATTCTGCGACGTAGCGCATGTTCAATGCCCATGAGTGGGTGGTCTGAGACGTAGAGACCCAGCATGTCTTTTTCATTGCGCAGCTGATCGGTTTTGTCGAACTCTAAAGCAGGAATTTCGACGCGATCGGTAAAACCGTTGTCGCTTGCCATTTCATCGCCGAACAAACTCATAATGCCGCGATCGCGTTCGCGACGACGAGTGATGCTGCTGTCGAGGATACGTTCGAACGACATGAGCAACCCACGTCGTGGATGCCCAAGTGTGTCGAAGGCTCCTGCTTTAATGAGCGACTCCACCGTGCGCTTATTCAACACTGCTTCAGGAGCACGATCGGCAAAGTCGTGGAAAGTTGCGTATGGTCCGTTGGCGTCGCGCTCGACCAACATTTGTTCGACCAAGCCTTCGCCAACATTACGAATGGCAGACAGACCGAAGCTCACCGCCTTCTCCCCTTGCGGCATGAGAGAGATGAAATCGGACCGTGACAAGTTGATGTCGGGAGTTCGCACAGCAATTCCACTTGCGCGAGCATCGGAAAGGTAAATGGCGCCCTTATCGAAGTTGCCTTTCACACTGCTTAACAAACATGCCGCGTATTCCACTGGGTAATGCGCTTTGAGGTATGCGGTTTGATAGGCAACAAGCGCATAGCCATATGCATGGCTCTTGTTAAATGCATAGTCGGCAAACTTTTCAATGACGTCGAAGAGCTGCTTACCAAGGACTTTTCCGTATCCGCTCTTTTCACACCCGAGTTCGAACCCGTCGCGTTCTTTTGCCATGAGTTCTGGCAATTTTTTTCCGCAGGCTTTACGCAAGTTGTCGGCTTCGGCGAGTGAGTAGCCAGCAAATTTTTGCGCCACACGCATCATGCTCTCCTGATACACCATGAGGCCATACGTGTCGCTCAGCAGTTCTTGCGCATCGGGGTGGAAATAGACCGGTACTTTGCGATTGTTTTTGTAGTCGGCGTAGTCGTAGTGCATGTTGACGCCCATAGGGCCTGGGCGATACAGCGCAACAACTGCAGCGACGTCTTCAAAGGCATTGGGTGCAAGCGACTTGAGGAGCGCGCGCATTGGCGGGCTTTCGAGTTGAAACACACCGATGGTGTCGCCACGAGCCAAAAGATCGAAAGTTTGCGCGTCGGAAAGCGACACCGTGTCGATGTCGAAGTTGGGGTCGTAGTTCGTGCGCACCATGGCCATGGTGTCGGTGATGACGTCGAGGTTGCGCAAACCCAGGAAGTCCATTTTGAGCAGACCCAAAGCTTCAACACCATGCATTTCGTATTGCGTGACAACAGGCGACAATTCGGCGCTTTGACCTGGGTCGGGTTTGCGTTGAATAGGCAAATACTCGGTGAGGGCCTCACGAGTAATTACTACGGCAGCTGCGTGAATGCCATCGGAACGCTTGAGGCCCTCTAAGCCCATTGCCACTTCCACGACGCGCTTCACGTCGGGGTCGGCGTTGACCAGTTCTCGGAGTTCAGAAGCTGCGCGGAAACCATCGTGATGCTTGGGCACATCTTCAAAGCAATACTTCAAAGGAGTATCGCGACCCATCACCAACGGTGGCAGCGACTTTGCAATTTTGTCGCCTAGCCCGTATGGGTAACCCAGAACTCGTGCGGCGTCGCGCACGGCGTTACGCGCCTTAATGGTGCCAAAGGTAATGATTTGCGCCACGTGGTCGCGGCCATATTTTTCCGTGGCATAACGGATCATTTCTTCGCGGTAACGAGAGTCGAAGTCCATGTCGATATCGGGCATCGACACGCGACTGGGGTTCAAGAAGCGTTCAAAGAGAAGGTCGTATTTGATGGGGTCGAGATCGGTGATGCGCAATGCATAGGCAACAGCACAACCAGCAGCTGAACCACGACCAGGCCCAACACGAATGTTGTTGTCGCGCGCATGTTTGATGAGGTCCCACACAATGAGAAAGTAGGAAGCAAAGCCCATGTCGATGATGACTTTGATTTCAAAGGCGAGTCGCTCGACAACTTCCTTTGGCACCTTTTCGCCCCAACGGAACTTTGCACCTTCGTTGGTGAGGTGCTTTAAATACTCTTCATCGTTAGCAAAGCCTTCTGGCACTGGAAAGTCGGGAAGATGCACTTGTTCAAAATCGATATTGACGTTTGCGCGCTCTGCGACCCACAACGTGCTGTTGCAGGCTTCGGGGAAATCGCGAAAGAGCCAACGCATTTCAGCTGCCGATTTGAGGTAATGCTCTTCACCTTCGAACTTGAACCGGTTGGGGTCTGACAGCAATGCACCGGTTTGCACACATAGCAACGCATCGTGCGCGGTGTGATCGTGGCGTTGCGTGTAGTGAGAGTCGTTGGTTGCAATGAGCGGTGCATTGATTTTCTTGGCAATTTCAATGAGCTTGGGATTGGTTTCCAACTGTGCAGGAATACCGTGATCTTGTAATTCAACAAACAAGTTGTCGCGACCAAAAATATCTTGCAACCGCGATGCTTTTTCTAAAGCACCCTTGTCGTCACCATGCAAGAGCGACTGCAGCACGTGCCCACCCAAGCAGCCGGTGGAAGCAATGAGGCCTTCGCTGTACTTCTCGAGCAGTTCCCAGTCGAGGCGAGGCTTGTAGTAGTACCCCTCGAGAAACGCCAAACTTGATAATTGGATGAGGTTGCGATATCCGGTGGTGTTTTCTGCAAGCAAGGTGAGGTGGTAGTAGAGCTTGCTTCCCGACTCGGTATCGCCGCCAGTGTCGTCGATGCGGCCGCGCCGCGCAGGACGCTCGTGGCGCGACTCGTGCGCCATGTACGCCTCGGTACCGATGATGGGCTTGATTCCCTGACTTTTACATTCACGGTAAAAGTCG
>JBIKNT010000138.1:0-4660 GCA_044358465.1 Ilumatobacteraceae bacterium | reverse complement strand
CAACTGTGCGACCAAACTCAATAGCACGTAATTGGGACGACGCGATTTGTTGAGATTGCAAAAGAGTTCCTCGATACGAAGAACCGTTGGTGGGATTCTTGATGATTGATGCTCCACGCTCAATTCCTTCATTCACACGACCACCAAAAAATATTTCCCAGGAAACTGGAGTGGAAAAAGAAACAGATGAAAGCGCTTCGCCACTGATGGTGGGATGAGAAAGTGGAATGACACTGATCGCTGGCGTCTTTCCTTTAATAGCGTCGTGGCGCACTTGGTGAACAGGTGCGCCAAGTGCATCTAAAAAACCTCGCATCGGAATGAATTCGCCGAATGGGACGCGACGCACCTTTTCGTAACGATCGATGATGTCGCCGGTGGGAGTAACAACAACTTGAGCATTGGCAAAATTGTCGGGCGGTACATCATCGGTGACGCCGATTGATATTGGAGCGTTAAGTCGCTTTGCCTCTACGGCAATTTCTTTGGCTTCGCGTGAGTTGCTAAATGTTGGAACATCAACAACATTTTCTGGCCAAATCACCACGTCAATCTTCTGATCAAGGGTCAGCATCTGCGTCGCTGTGAGGTGCCGTAGAAAAACATCGCGTGGATTGGTGTTGGTAGCCCGCGTTCCTTGCGGACCACCGCCTTGTACATATGCAATGCGTAATTGAGTTTCGTCAGGGAAACTATTCCCTGTGGGGGCAATGGCAAGTAGCAATACGCCAACAGCAATGCAGGGTAGGACAAGTCGAAAACGAGAGAAAAGAATGACAGCAAATTGCCATACGAGATACGACACAAGAAGTGCGCCACCAATACGGCCAAAACTGGCGAACCAAGTATGTGATTGCGTCATTGCAAGAGTTGCTATTGGAGCACCTCCAAATGGCCAAGAAAAACGTAGAGCCTCAACAAGTACATGCGCTACGGGTTGTAAAAAGCGCCGTGGTTCTCTGCCGAATATCAATAGTTCAGCTATGCCGTGTAGGCACGAAAAAAAGATCACTGTGAAGATGTACCCGGGGATGGAGATGTACCACATCCAGGCCAAGGTCGGGAAAAACCAACCAAGACCAAGTGAAAACCCTGCAACAAATGATTGTCGAGCGGATGTGGCTTTTTGTGAAACCTTGTAGAAAATGCCAAGACCAATGAAAACGAAAGGCCACCATCCCCACGGTGGTGTAGCAAAGGCAATGCAGAGGCCGGCCACCACGCTGCGTGCGTGCACAAATCGCCTCGGTAACTTCACTGTTTCTTCTTTGGTGTGAATTTCACGAGGGTTGCTGTTACGACGTAACGCAGTTTCGTGGAGTAAATGGGATGGCAAGCAAAAAGGGTTGCGATGGAGGCTCGCGTTTGTCGCGTAATCCAGACATCGTTCGGCTTTACAATTTGGCGCTTGGTTACTTCATACTTGGCGGTGCCTGTTGATGTGTGGAAGTAGATGGCATCGCCCAATGCAATTTTGTCAATGTTGAAAAGTGGACGGGTATGACTCGTGCGATGACCAGCAACAACGGTGTTACCAACGTTGCCGGGCAGAGCAGTTTTCGGCCAAAGTCCAAAACCCTTAGCCAGAGGTTCATCGCCTATTCCCAAATGCAGTGGTGCGGTCACGCCAATTGAAGGGATCGATATCTTTCCGAACCTCTTGAGCGATGGGGCAATAGATGCTTGCGTTGGCGACGAAGAAGGAAACGCGATGAGCGAAATCAACAATGTTGCTACAACGGATAGACGTAGGAAATTCTTCACGTGAAACTCGAAATCATTTTTTGGGCAGTTGCGACACCTTGCTGCACGCATGACGGAACGCCAATTCCTCGAAAACTCGCTCCTGCTAAGTGCACCTGTGGCATTGACTGTGTTAGGTGATTTTCTAAATGCTCAACGTGAGCAATATGGTGCGGGCGATACTGAGGAAAACTTTCTTTCCATCGAGTGATTCGTAATGCTGTTGGCTCAAGATCAACAAGCAAGTGGCGCTTCAAGTCGGCAAGGACGAACGAAGTGAGCTCCTCATCGGAATGCTCATGGAGGGGCATGCCATCTCTCCCCAGCGAAACGCGCAGAATTGCAGATTCAGTGGTGTTGAGATGCGCCCATTTTTGCGATGCAAAAGAAACTGCAGTAACAAACCTTTGTTCAGGTTTTGGTACTAAGTATCCGCTGCCACTGGCCTTTTGTGGAAGAGATTCCTTTGGCACAGCAAGAGCAACCATGACAACAGAAGCGTGGGAACTTTGCGCAAGGAGTTGCGAAACTTGGGGCGCCGATTCTGCAAAAAAGCCAGCAGAGTGCCTAGCGGGAGAGCACACAACAACGTGGTCTGCAGTCAGGGTCTCACTCATGCCATTTGCTGTGAAATGGACCGAGTATTTTCCCTTTTTGGAAGTGGGCTCTATTGATGCAACATGTGAGTTCAAGCGAATGTTGCCACCGAGTTTCTCAACAGACTCTTGAGTCGCTTTGATTAAGGCACCCATGCCAGCCAGAGGAGCGCCAAATATAGGACTAGCAGCAACATCTGCAGTGGGTTTCGGCATGCGACGAGCGGTGAGCAAAACGCTACGACTACGTGATGCGAGAGCACTCAACTGCGGAACCATCTCGAGTGAAAAGTGATCGGTATCAGCCGCGTAAATACTGCCCACGAGTGGGTCGATGAGCATGTTGTGTACTTCATCGCCAAATCGTCGGCGCATATAGGTGCCAATGGAGTCGCTTGCAACAGAGGTTCGCGGCAACACAAGGTCGAATGCGGCGCGGAGTTTTCCTAAAGGTGAAATGAGGCGTGAGGCGGCAAGTGATGAAAGCTGCGTCGGCACACCAAGGAGCAGGCCAGCAGGGAGCCGATGTAAACCATCGCGCCACACAGAAGCGTGTGCTGAAGCGGGAGAAGTGATTTGCTGGTCTAGTCCGACATCTTTTGCCAATTGAGCAGCAAAAGGCACTCGCAAGAGAAACGCATCGGCAGCTTCATCGACATGCGGTAAGCCTGCAAAAGGGGAAGTGCGAATGACGCCGCCGGTTGAGGGTTGAGATTCAAGAAGTGTTACTTGAAGATGGGGCGCAGCAGTAAGAAGAGAATGAGCACATGACAAGCCTGTAATGCCAGCGCCAATAATGACCACATGGTGTTCTGCAGAGATGGATTCTTGTGGCATTTTGCCTTAATTCATTGGTTGGCTGCATGCACGCGGTGAGCAAGTGCATTCATTATTGCTCCATTGTCATTCACGCATTCTGTTCGTGCAAATGCGAGCCCATGTTGCTGGGCGCGATGCAAAGCCTCGATATCGAGGTCAAAAAGCACTTCAAGGTGATCGGCCACAAAGCCACATGCGCTCACGAGTACTCCTTCAGCAGGAGTTGATTGCGTCGCGAGTTGATCGATGACGTCGAGAATGTCGGGGCCAATCCAAGGTTCCGGAGTGCGACCAGCAGATTGCCAGGCAATTGACCACTGAGTGTTTTCTTGCAGTCCTATTTTGGCAGCAACGGCAACGGCGGTAGAACGCAACTCAGCGGGGTAAGGGTCGCCAGCATCAATAATGCGTTGAGGAAGCGAATGGGCGGTGAAGAGCACATGGGTGTTGGCGGGCATTGATGCCAATTTTGCAGACATGTCGGCTGCGAGAAATGCAATGAATGCTTCTTCGGTGGCCCAACTTGTAATGCCCACCACAGAAATGCCGTGAGGCGTTGCAGCTTCTGTTGCGCGCCCTATGTATTGGCCAATACTGAAAGAAGAATAGTGCGGAGCCAGAACAAGAGCGATGATTTTTGTGAAACCTTCGGCTGCAAGTTGCTGCACTGCATCTTCAATCATCGGTGCCGCGTGTTTGAGGCCCAAAGCCACGTGGTAGGTATTCGGAGCAATGTTGTTCAGAGCTGTTTGTAACGCATCGCGTTGAGATTCGGTGAGTGCGGCAAGTGGCGACAAACCACCAATGGCCTCATATCGCGCAATGAGGTCGTTCAGTTGCTCGTCAGTTGGCGGGCGTCCTCGACGAATATCGGTGTAATACGGCAAGATCTCTTCACGGCTTCGTGGCGTTCCGTACGCCATCAGAAGTACTGCTGTTTTTGCGTTGCTCATTGGGCTGTCCTTTCATGAACATGTTTCACGATGGCATGGAGAACATCGGGGTTGCATTGTGGCGTGACACCATGTCCAAGGTTGAAAATGTGTCCGGGGTGTTGTGCGTTGCTCGCTAGAACTTCATCTGCTGCCGCAAGTGCTGGCTCGACGCCTTCAAGGACGCGATCGGTATTCAAGTTTCCTTGGAGCACGACATCTGCACCCAGTCGTGTACGCACATCTTGCAGAGAAATGGTGGCGTCGATACCCATGATGGAAGCGCCTGCTTCGTGCATGGCTTCAAGTAAATGGGCACAGTTCACACCAAAATGAATGCCAGCAACTTCTGGGTGCAAACGTGACAACTCGGTAAACACATTTTTGGTGTGCGGAAGCACATATTTTCTATAGTCATCAACCGTAAGTGCTCCTACCCAGCTATCAAATATTTGAAATGCCTGTGCACCGTGTTGAATTTGTGCCGAGACGAGTGCAATGGCGTGCTGAGTGAGTCTTTCCATCACGCTGTGCCACAACACATCGTTGTTGCGCATCATGGCAAATGAA
>JBIKNT010000017.1:0-14953 GCA_044358465.1 Ilumatobacteraceae bacterium | reverse complement strand
TGGTGTGTCGTGTTGGAAGAGCCATCCGCCGCCCCACTGCCAACGAACAACGATGGGGTAGATCACCGCTGAAATCACTGCACTGAAGAGAACGTAACTCTTGAACTTTGTTCTTTCCGCCATTGCGCCAGACACGATTGTTGCTGCTGTTGCGGCGAAAGCTACTTGGAATGTAAAGAAGGTGAACTTATCTAAGTTTCCGTATGTGAATACTCCGTCACCTGCAAGAAACCATCCGTCGCCTCCGAAGAACCCTCCGATTCCGGTGAAGCTTCCTCCGAATGCGATGGCGTAACCCACGGCAAAGAACAAAAGAGCACCAATAACAAAATCCATGAGATTTTTCATGAAAATATTGGCGACGTTTTTTCCTCGAGTGAGTCCTGCTTCAACAAGTGCAAAACCTGCTTGCATGAAGATAACAAGAACAGCTGCAATGAGAATCCACACATTGTCGAGCACCGCTTGAACATCAGATGCAGTTGGCCCCTCCTCGGCTGCGGATACCGCAGAAGACGCGGTAACGGCAACAACTGTGGCGAATAAAGATCCGCTAACTATCTTGCTGAAAAGTGATTTCGATTTAGATCGCATCGCGGCCCTCTTCTCCGGTTCGAATGCGAATGAGTCGTTCAACACTTGTGATCCATACCTTTCCATCTCCAATTTTTCCAGTGTTAGCTGCAGTGCGTATTGCAGAAATCACATTGTCGACGTCGTTGTCTTCAATGACGAGCTCAAGGCGTACCTTGGGTACGAACTCGATGGTGTATTCGGCACCGCGATAAGTTTCGCTGTGTCCTCCCTGACGACCAAAGCCACGCACTTCAGACACGGTCATCCCTTGGATGCCGATTGCCTTCAGTGCGTCTTTCACGTCGTCAAGCTTGAATGGCTTCACGATTGCGGTGATGAGTTTCACTGCGTTCCTTTCTCATGAGTGGTTCACTTCTTGGAAGGAACATACGGGGTACAGATTTCACAACTGTCGCCCCAATGTTTCAGGAACATGGCGTATTTGTTGTTGTGTTAACGGTGTGTTACTTCAGGCGATGAAGTACTTTTCGCACCGCATCGGCACGATCGTCACCAATTTTGTGACCCACACGGTCTGAAATTTCGAATTCGTCGTCCGCAAAACCATCTTTGGTTTGCACAACTGCATGATGCACTTGTACGCCCGCATTGCTGAGTGCGTAACTAATTGCAGACAAAAGACCTATTTGGTCGGGACCACTAATGCGCAGAACTGAATGCCATGGGTGAATGGAGTTATCGAGTGCTACTTGTGGTGCTGCAAGTTTTAATTGCCGCGGTCGTAAGCGCCCTTTCAATGACTGTGAGAACAATCGTGAAAGATGAACCGGGTCGGGCGGGTGCGGTGACTCAACAACAAAGGTGTCGAGCACTGAGTTGTCCGGCCACGTTGCCAAGCTTGCAGACACAACGGAAATTCCTTCGTCGGCAAGCACGCCAGAGAGCCGCGAGAGCAAACCGCGACGGTTGCGACATGCGGTATTGAGTATGTACTGGTGTGGGGTGTGTGTTGGCTCTACAGTGACGCGCACTTTTCGACCATGTGGTGCAGGCTCAATGAGGCGAGCATGCTCCAGTAACTCTGCTGGTTCGTGTGCCAAAACATAAGTTGTGGGTGCATGAACAATGCGGTCGAGTAAGGCCTCGTCATTGGTGAGAGCGCTCGCTTGGCGGCGGCGCAGATCGGCAAGTGAATCATTTTCGCCACTCAACAGCTCGGGCATTGCGAGGACACCTTGAACTCCGGTGGTGATGTCGATCATTGCCGCGTGTTGCCAGGGCTCAAGACCTCCTTGGGCATCGGCAAGTAGTCGACTGCGCTCCACAATGCCTGGGCGTTTTAAACCGTGAGCTATGTCGCGAATGAGGCGTTCGTCTGCGCGGTGAGGTTCGCGCTCGACGCTGGCACGGAGTAACGCTGCGCCATTCAAGAGATCTTCTACTTCTTTGGCAAACAAGATATCGAGGTCGAGTTTCTGCAAGATGAGATTCACGGGCATTGAGCCGTCGTTGATATCGGCAAGAAATGCTGCAAGAAGAAGTGAGTCGCTTTGTGAACTTGCCACAGCGGTGACGTCGCGTAGTGCTTCAACAGCCGGGAAACGTAATGCGTGGGTGGGGTCGAGTTCGGAGACATCGCTAGTGCGACGGTGAATTGCTTGCGCAAGTTCAGGAAGTGCGCGTTCGAAGAGACCTGAGATTTCAATAAGTCTCCACGAACGAGGTGAACCAACACGAAGTAATTGCAACAAGTGTGTAGTGGCTTCGCGGTTCCACAGCAGGTCGCGGTTACGGCGCTCGGCAACCCATTCCATAAATTCATCACCTGGTTTATTGTCGGTGGCCATCGCTGCAGCTTGTAACAACACCAACGGACTCGCTGAGGTGGGTGGAGTTGCCGCGAGAGCAATGACCCCGTCTTTGGCAACGAGCCAGCCATCGGCAGGTTCACTCTCTGCAGAAATATCGAGATCAATCTCAGATGATTCACCCTGATTCAAGCGCCAACGAAGTAGCGCAGGAGTAATGACCGTCGTGATAAGTACAACGAGCACGAGTGCGGCATGAATGTCGTCATCGAATACGCCAATATTGAGACCAATGGTGACAAAGATGAGCCCTACTTCTCCGCGCGGAATTAGCCCGAACCCAATGAGCAATGTGTCGGCCCCGGTTGACCGCGCTGCGTAACCAGCAGCAATCCTCGTGGCGATAGCAATAACAACGAGAACCGCGGCGATGACGAGCGCTTTCGGACGAACAAGGGCAGCAATGTCGGTGTTGATACCGATTTGCAGAAAGAATATGGGAACAAACACCGAAGCAAGCGCCGACATGTCGCGCGCGACGCGTTCGTGCCCAGGCGAACGACCAAGAGCTGTACCTGCAACAAAGGCGCCGATGATGGGGGCTAAATGTGCAGCTTCTGCAGCGCTAGCGAAACCCAGAGTGACGCCCAAAGCAACAACAGTTACGGCTGCTGGAGAACTCGCCCGCTTGAACACCGTGCCCATGATTTTGGGGAGCGCAGTGAAACCAACGAAACCACTGATCGCGAGAAATGAGAATGCCAACCCGGTTGTAGAGGCAATGGTGCCAATGCCGATGGATCCTTTTTCCACCACTCGTGAAACGACGGTGAGAATAATGAGACCAAGTAGGTCGTCGGCAACTGCGGCTCCAAGAACAATGCGCGCCTCTTTTGTTGATAGCGCTCGAAGGTCGCCAAATACACGTGCGGTGATGCCAATACTTGTGGCGGTGAGTGTGGCGCCAATAAAAAGTGCTGTGCGTGCTTCTTCGCCCATGGCAATGCCGCCCAAAATGCCAAAGCCCATGGGTAAAACAACTCCAAGAATTGCAACACCGAGTGCAGCACGCCCAACGGTTCGTAACTCTTTGAGATCCATCTCCATGCCCACTTGAAGCAACAATAAAATTGCTCCAAGTTCGGCAAGAACAAACAAAGTGTCAGAGCGGCTCACCCAGCCGAGTGCCGAGGGGCCAATGACTACGCCAGCAAGAATTTCTCCGAGCACGGCAGGTACGCCACAACGCTCGGCGATTTCGCCAATCACTTTTGCTCCACACAAAATGATGGCGAGCTCAAAGAGAAGTCGACCAATGTCGAGTGACGAAGAAGCACTAGCGGCAAACATGGCTATGAGGAGTCAATCAGAGCGGCCGCCTGAGATGCCACCGAATTGTCGAGCATCCAGCCACGTCGCCGAATGGTGACGATGGCCCCGTCGCCAAGCGCCTTGCGCAAATTGACGAGCACGGCCTCACAGCGGCGTTGCGAGCCATTCAAACCTGCGAGTTTGTTGAGGTCGTCACGGCTGGTGATCTTCCCGCTTCTGTCGACTAGGACGCGCAAAACGGCGAGATCTGCCTCAGAAAGCGCACCCGAAGAGGGGGAGGGTTCTGAAGCAGTGGAACTCATGGAGAGAACGTACAAAGTGAGTGTCTCGGCAATGTGTGGCATTTGTGACATCTGCGTAAATTCCGATGCACTTCGCAAAACCGCTACCCGTGGGTAATGATGGAGGGATGGAATTGACTTACCCCGCAGCTGCTGAAAAATTTCGTGGAGAAATCCGTGCCTGGTTGAAAGAGAATCTCCCTGCGGGGTGGTTCGATGCTGGCTTTCAAATGACGCCAGAAGAACGCAAAGCCTTCAACGAGTCATGGCCTGCAAAGTTGTATGGCGGAGGATGGATCTGTGCGACATGGCCAGTGGAATACGGTGGCCGCGGTTTGAGCGTGATGGAAGGTGTTGTGCTTGCGGAAGAGTTTGCTAACGCAAAGGCGCCCATGCGTGCCGACTTCTTTGGAGACACTCTTGTAGGCCCAACTATTTTGCAGTGGGGAACAGAAGAACAGAAAAAAGAGTTCTTGCCAAAAATTCTTCGCGGTCAGTCAAGTTGGTGTCAGGGATTTAGCGAACCAAACAGCGGTAGCGATTTGGCAAGTTTGAAAACCACCGCAGTTCTTGATGGCGATGAATGGGTCATTAACGGCCAAAAAGTTTGGACCACTCAGGGTCACCACGCCGACTATTGCTTCTTGCTCACCCGTACCGACCCCGATTCGCCAAAACACAAAGGCATTTCGTATTTGTTGGTGCCCATGAAGCAACCAGGTGTTGAAGTGCGTGGCATTGTTCAGCCCGATGGCACCGCAGAGTTCTGTGAGGTGTTCTTCACCGATGCCCGTTGTCCGAAAGAGAACGTTGTTGGTGGCGTGAACAACGGTTGGCAAGTTGCAAATAGCACGCTTGCTTTCGAGCGTGGCATGAGTGCAACAACTGGGTATCGCCGCTTTGAAGAGGAATACAAGTTGATGGTGGCTACAGCGAAGCGTCGCGGCATTATTGATGACCCAATGATTCGTCAACGTCTCATGACCTATTACACCAAAATCCAAATTCTTCGCATCAATGGTTTGCGTTCGCTCTCGGCCACTGTGAATAAAACAAAAGATCTCAGTGTTGCTGCGCTTGGTGCCTCAAATAAAATGTTTTGGTCTGAAATGCATAAAACAGCATTAGAACTGGCACTCGATATTTTTGGTGCAGAAGCAATGTTGGTTGATGCCGGCTCCGACATTGGCTCATGGCCCGGAACTTCGCGTGACAAGCGTCGTGCGGGTTACCCCGTGAGCCCCATGATGTCGACGTTCTTCTTCTCGCGTTCGGAAACCATCTGGGGTGGTACCAGCCAAATTCAGCGCAACATTGTGGGAGAACGCGTACTCGGTTTGCCAAAAGAGCCAAAGGCTTCTGGCGAATAGTTATTCTGCCGCGTTGCTGTCTTGCATGCCTGAGGTTTTCCGCAACGGGCGTTCCGGCAGTCGAATAGCAATAATCAGTACCACGATGGCAATGGGTATGGCCACGGCATACAAGTTGGTGATTCCATCTCCAAGAACGCGCAGAACATCGCCGCGCAGTGGTTCCTCAAGGTTTTTAATCTCTCGCGGAGCTTGGAGGTACTTCTCGTCAATTTGTCCTTCAATACGAGAATTGAGTAGCGCGCCAAATGCGGCGAGGCCAACGACTCCACCGAGCGTGCGAAAGAAAGTGATCACCGAACTAGCTACACCAAGGTCGCTCCACTCCACAGCGTTTTGAGTTGCCAACGTTGCTGTTGGCATGATGCTTCCAATACCAACTCCCACACAGAACATGCCGACGAGCGCTGAAGCAAGACCTAAACCACTCTGCGACATTTGAGACAAGAGAACCATGCCAATGCTGAGCGATGCTGCACCAAAGATTGGCCAGTGCTTGTACTTACCCGTGACCGCCATGCGACGCCCAGTAGAAATGCTCATCAGCGTGACTCCAACCATGATGGGAACAAGTAGTAGCCCTGAATTGGTAGGCGAGTAACCGGTGATTGCCTGTAGGTACAGCGGAATAAAAGCATTTGCGCCATAAATGATGGCCCCAGCAAAAGTGACGAGGGGGATGGTGACCCGCAAAACATCGATGCGGAAAAGATGCAGCGGCATGATGGGCTCTGAAGCGCGTTTCTCCCACGCCACAAAACCAATTGCTTGTAGTGCTGCGGCGATCGCTAGGACAACTGAAATAGTTGCGCCCCAGCCGTACTCTGTCGACGACCACGACAAAAATAAAATGAGACAGGTAACGGAGCCAGTGAGAAGTGCCGCACCTAAGTAGTCGACCTGGCGATCGAGACGTTGTACCGGCATGCGTAAAGCGCGAGAGGTGATGACGAGAGCAACTATGCCGATGGGAATATTGATAAAAAAGATCCAGCGCCAATTGAGTTGTTCTACAAAAAAGCCGCCCATCAATGGCCCAACGACGCTGCCTACTGCAAAAACACTCGTAATGAGACCCACGTAGCGTCCACGCTCACGGGGTGGCACAACATCGCCAATGATGACGAATGCAATGGCCATAAGCCCGCCTCCACCAATGCCTTGAACTCCACGAGAAACAATGAGCGTCAGCATCGACTGCGCAATTCCGCAACCAACCGAGCCGATGAGGAAGGTGATGATGGCTACTTGGAAAAGACGTTTGCGGCCATAGATGTCACTTAATTTGCCAAAGAGTGCATTAGCAACTGTGGACGTCAGCAAATACGACGTACCAATCCATGCATATGCGCTGAGTCCGCCAAGGTCGGCGACCATCGTGGCGAGTGCGGTGTTCACGGCGGTTCCATCGAGCGATGCAAGGCTCATGCCTGCCATGAGGCCAGAGAAAATAACAAGGATTTGACGCCGCGAATATGCGCCGGCGGCATTGGGGGACTGTGTCGACATAGCCCTTGCACACTACAACTGAGAGATGTTGTGACGAGAGATAGGCCCTTCCTATGGCAAACTCGGCAGATGAAGCCGGTTGAAGTTGCAGTGATGGTGCAAATAAGTTCGCCCATCGGGAATCTTCTGCTCAGCGCTTCGTCACGGGGTCTCACTGGTGTGCAATTTGAAAACGACATCGTTGAGCGATTCGTTGTTACAGATGCTTTTAAAAAGACAGAGCTCAAGCAAGCAACTGACTTTGTGCATGTTGTGGAACAGCAACTTAAAGAGTATTTCGCACGTCAGCGCACTGCATTCGAGGTGAGACTCGATCTTCACGGCACACCATTTCAAGTTGATGTGTGGAAGTCGCTCGCCCGCATTCCTTATGGCAAGACAACGTCGTACGGGCAACAGGCAAAATGGGTGGGTCGGCCCTCAGCCGTCCGGGCGGTAGGCGGCGCCAATGGTCGCAACCCAGTTGCCATTGTGTTGCCGTGCCACCGGGTGGTGGGCGCAAATGGCTCGTTAACAGGCTTTGGCGGAGGTGTAGAGCGGAAAATCTGGCTCCTTGAGCATGAGAAAAATTAAAAGTGAGAACGGTTCTCATTACTGATATATTGGGGTGATGTCATCTCCTCGTCGCTCCTTTCTCATCGCCTCCGCAACTGCGTTGCTCGTTGCAGTATCTGCTTGCTCCTCTGACTCATCGTCCACAAGTGAAAGTGGTACATCAGCAACACTCGATACAACAACGCCGATGAACGTTGTGGTGACCTACAGCGCAATTGGCGATGTGGTGTCACGCCTCGTTGGCGATGCGGCCACGGTGACGGTGCTTATTCCGAACGGTCAAGATCAACACGACTTCGAGCCATCGGCAAAAGATGTAGAAACCATCAACAATGCAAGCCTCGTGGTTTCAAATGGTCTTGACCTCGAAGAGGGCTTGGAAGACTCATTGCTCCAAGCGGAAAAGTCGGGTGTGTCGATGTTCCATATTGCAGATCACGTCACGCTTCTTGATGCTGCAGAAAAAGAAGAGGGTCATGAAGGTGAAGAAGATCACGGCCATGGCGCAGAAGATCCACACGTATGGCTCGACCCCGAAACGCTTGCTGAGGCAATTCCTGCATTAGCGAAAGCATTGCAGTTAGCAACAGGAAAAGATTTCGCCGCAGAGGCAACAGCAGTTGTTGGTGAACTCACTGCACTGAGCGCAAAAGTTCGCGAGATTATGACCACAGTTGATGAGTGCAAACTTGTCACCGGCCACGACTCGCTTGGCTACTTTGCGGCACGTTACGGCTGCACTGTTGTTGGTGCTGTGATTCCCGGTTTTTCAACAGCGGCAGAAGCATCGGCTGGGTCGCTTGCAGACCTCAAGGTTGTGGCACAAGAGAATGGGGTCAAGGCAATTTTCACCGAACTAGGAACCCCCGCCGACGTGGTAGATCAAATTGCTAAAGAAGTTGGTGTTGACGTGGTGCAACTATCAACCCATGTATTGCCTGAAAATGGCGGCTATGACGACATGATGACCCAACTCGCAACGGCAATCGCCGGCGGGCTCTCGTGAATCTGGTGAACTAGGGCGTGGGAAACTTTCTCTTCGGGCCATTCACCGATAACGAGTTCTTGCGCCAATCGCTGTATGCCGGCATTTTGGTGTCTGCCATTTGTGCGGTTGCAGGAACATTTGTTGTGTTGCGAGGTCTGGCCTTCGCGGGTGACGCGCTTGCCCACGGTGTGGTGCCGGGCGTTGCTGCAGCGTTGTCGTTTGGCTTTTCTGGTGTGCTCGGTGCGGCAATTGGCGCAGGCGTCATGATGTCGGGTGTGAGCGTGGTGACGCGTCGGTATCGACTATCGGGAGACACGGCAATTGGCTTGTTGTTTGTAGGGATGCTCGCACTCGGGGTCATTATTCAATCGAGGTCATCGTCTTTTGCTGGCGACCTCACAAACATCTTGTTTGGTGAAGTTCTAGGCGTGAGCAACTCCGACTTGATGTGGCAATTCATAGCGCTGGTTGCCGTGTGTGTTGTTGCGTGGCTATGCCGGCGTCCATTTCTCTTGTTGTCAGTTGATGACGGGCTCGCTGAAACTTCTGGTTTCTCGGTGAAGAAATACCACAACATCATGTTGGCAATGGTTGCCTTAACAGTTGTTGCGAGTTTTCAAACGGTTGGCACGCTGTTGGTGCTGGGTCTGCTCATCGCACCCGCAGCAACGGGTGCACTTTTTGCACGCCGCATTGGCATCATGATGGTGGTTGCAGCAGTTGTGGGCATTTTCTCTACATACGTTGGCTTGCTGGTGAGCTACCACGCCAATGTTGCAGCCGGTGCAAGCATCGTCTTTTGCTCAGTACTTGTATTTACCGCATGTGCTGTTGTAGTTGAAGTGCAGCGCTGGCAAGCACATCGCAAAGACATTCATCACGACCACGACCAACCCCACGTACACGGGCACGTACACGTGTCATGAGTGCGCGTATTGAAGCAACGGGGCTCGCGGTGGGCTATGGGCATAGGCCAATCGTTGAAGGCTTGAATTTTTCTTTGCAGCCAGGTGAGTTGTTGGTGCTCATTGGTACCAATGGTTCGGGTAAGTCGACTTTGCTGAAAACACTTGCCGGGCTTGTTGCCCCACAAGGGGGAAGCGTCAGTGTTCTGGGCGCGGCTCCAGGTACGCAACATTCCTTGGTGGGTTATCTTCCTCAGCATCCGGTGTCGTCACATACATTGCCACTGCGCGTAGAAGATGTTGTTGCTATGGGGCGTTATGCGCACTTGGGTTTAACTAGGCGCGCTCGCGCAGAAGATCATCGCATTGTGCAAGAGTCGATGGAACGCACTGGTGCTATCGCTTACAAGTCGCGACCATTACGAGATCTTTCTGGTGGCCAGCAACAGCGCACACATTTGGCACAAGTACTTGCGCGCCGGGCCGACGTGCTGTTGCTCGATGAACCCACTGCAGGCCTCGACCTCGTAGGGCGGCAGGCAGTTGCCGAATTAGTTGCGCAAGAACGCGCTCGTGGAGTTGCTGTTGTGATGGCAACGCACGAATTGTCTGATGCCGATACGGCCGACATGGTGATGTTGTTGGCACAACGTGTGGTGGCTCAAGGCTCACCTGCAACTGCGCTCACAGACGCAGCATTGCGTGAGTGTTTCGGTTTCACGCAGCCGCACTAACTGCGGTTCACCACTGCACAGGAAGTGTGCGCCTGCCCCACAGAATTGCAGCTCCTAATCGCTCGGTGGGGCCAGCAAGTTGCATGGTGGGGAAGTGCGTTGCCAAAGTTTCAATAGCAATGCGTGCGGTTTGTCGTGCAATGGGTGCGCCTAAGCAATGGTGAATGCCCCAGCCAAAGCCGTAGTGGCGTTTGAGTTGCATGGGGTCGCGGTCAATATCGAATTCATCGGGGTTCGGGAAAGCTTCGGGGTCGCGGTTTGCCGAGGCATACATGACCATTACTTTTGTTTTCTCAGGAACATTGACGCCATTGATGACCGCAGGTTTTTCATTTGTGCGAAAGAGCCCAAGTACAGGAGGGTCGTAACGCAAACTTTCTTCAATTGCATTGGGAATGAGAGAAAAGTCATTCACAATACGTTGCCAACGCGTTGGAACTTCCAACAAGCGCCACATCAGGTTCGTAATGAGCGATGTAGTGGTTTCATGACCGGCAACTAAGAGTTGCAACACCATTGCTTCCATCTCGATGAGAGGAATACGTTCACCATCAATGGTGCGCAATGAGTATTCAGTAAGTAGCCCAGGCGTAGGTGTGCCGCCTGCATCGGCAACGCGACGGCGTTGTGAAACAGCGGCGTTGATGTATTGCTTAATTTCTTCGGTGGGCTTTACTGCAGCTGGCGGGTCAGACAAACCCAGCACCAACTGATCGGCCCAGTTCTTAATGAGCGTGCGATCTTCCGCAGGAACACCCATGAGATCGATGAAACCCAAAATAGGCATGGGGCATGCAAAAGCATCATGCAGTTCAGCCGAGTTGCCACTTGCAGCCATGTCGCGGGCAAGTTCATTGGCAACGCGCACCGCATCGTCGGCAAGTTTTTTTACTTCAACGGGGTTGAACTCATTGCGCATGAGCACGCGGCGCTTGGTGTGCTCTGGCTGGTCGAAGTGTTGCAAGTTGCCGCGACCGTCAACACCGGAATATGCGATGCCAGCGCCGTAGCGGTTCACCCAATCATTAGGGCTCGTGAGAATGTTGTGCACATCGGCACGGTTTGCCACGGTAAGAAATTCGCGGCCGCCCATGTTGGTGTTGTGCACGGGGCACTCGCTACGCAGTTGCGCATAAGCGGGGAAGGGGTCGGCAAGCACCTCAGGGTCGAGTGGGCTATACGGGCATTGTGCAGGAGCACTTCCGTTAGTCGCGACTTCGTTATTCGCATTTTTGTTCACGTTGCTGCCCCCCGACGCAGTGTTTTCAACACAATTCCTCAAGTGAGTATTTCACAAGTTTCTTCATCGGTTTGCCAACGACACTTGAAAGCAAAATGGCTTCTAGCCTGTGAGACATGTCTGAACCTTTTCCCATTCGCTTTGACCTTGTTACTTTCGATACCCCTTCCACGGAGGCTTTGGCCGCATTTTGGTCTGAGGTGATGGGGCTCACCGAATCAGAACGTGAAGACGGCGATCGGTGGATTGTGTTGTCAGACAATCAGGGTATTCGGCGTCTTGGATTTCAGCGTGGCACGCACCGGTCAGGTGGAACTCATCTCGACCTCGTGTGCTCGCTTGACCAATTTGATGCCGAACGCGTACGTCTACTTGCTCTTCAAGCAACGGAAACGCGCCCTGTTCGTCGAGAGTCGTATGGCATGATCGCCAACTTTGTCGACCTCGACGGTAATGCCTTTGACCTGTGCGCTTACCGCTGACAGTTTGGGAATAAAAAAAGGGCCGCCCCGAAGGACGGCCCTTTTTGCAATTCTGAGTTGCTTATCCAGCAACACCAATTGATGTATCGATGAATTGATTCGTAACCACACCGTCAACGGTCAACGTCGCATCGGTCTCTACTCCGAGGTCAGCCAACAATGGCATGGCCTCGTCGTACAACTTCTGCACACGATCGATGTCGAAGTTGCCGTAGGTGCTGTCGGGGCCATTGCCGCCGATTCCCAAGCTCTTGAAGAGCTCGAAGCCTGCAGCATTCAATTCTGGTGTGATGGTCCAGTAGTTGTTGTAGGTCTTTGTGATCTCTACCAAGGCATCGCCAATTGGAGTGGGGTCTGCGAGGTAGTCAACCCAAGCCTGTTGCAACTTCGGAACGAGAACTGCAAGACATGGGCTTAATTCTTCCAAGCGATCACTGAGAACGCTGTACATCGCGGGGTATGGCTGCCAGCCAAGATCATGAATCAATGTGTAATCGATTGGGGCCGGAGCTCCGTCTTTCCAGTTGATTTCATTTTCGTATTTGTAGGTTTCATTGGTCACAAAACCTTGCTGAATGAAGTTGCCTCCGTCAGCAATCCACTTGTCGGGCGATCCGCCGTAGTTGGGGTCACTTTGATCTTTCTTAATGAAGCCCTTGCCCAATAACCAGTCCATGTAGGTGGTTCCGGAGAAGTGAGAAATACGAGCACCAGAGGCACCGAGGCTGGCGGGGTCCTTCGGGTCGATCTTCAATTGCTCTGGGTCCCACATAAGGAACTGAGGGTTGATTTCCAAGGTGGTGGCAACTCCGGTTGCGCGAACGGTGCCCGAGCTTTGAATGATGTCGTCGGTGTTGACGTATCCCAGTGTGATGTCTTGGTCGGTCTTCATGACCGAAAGAACTGGCTGGAATTCAATGGCGTCTCCACCAGCACGAATTTCAACGGTCTCAATGCCGCCAACTTTGTAAGCGTCGGCAATTGGGCCGGAGTAGGTGAACAACTTGGGGTCGGCCACTCCGCCAGCTCCGATGAGTTGGTAGGTGCCGCCGTGTTCAATTTCTGGCCACCAGTCTGTTTGGATCACAAGGTTGGATGGGCAGACAACTTCGTCAGTTGCAGCAGCAGCAGTATCAGCTGTTACCTCTTCTGCTGCGGTGGTGTCTTCTGTTGTCGTTGTTGCATCGTTGTCACTACCACAGGCAGTGATGGCGAGACCCGCAGCAGCCGCAAGAGCGATGATGCGTCGTGTGGAACGTTTCATAAGTGGGTTCTTCCTTTTTGGTGTGATGGGTATACGGATAATTACCACTTACGGCTAAGCCGATCGTGCCTCTGACTCGTGCCAATTGCGTAGCGAACGATTAGCTACCCAGCCGATGAGGATGTAGATGGCAACGCCAAGAGCTGATGCCAAGATCACGCCGCCAAAAAGCTTCTCATATTCAAGTCGCTTGGCGTAGTTGTTTAAGAGGCGCCCGAGTCCGAGGTCGCCACGTGAAAAGAAGAAGTCGGCAACGAGAGCACCGATGACACACAGCCCAGCACCAATGCGCAGCCCCGTAAAAATTGATGGCAAGGCGGCTGGAAAAAGTAATTTGCGGAATCGTGTTGTTCGACTCACATTGTTCAGCGTGAAAAGATCTTGATGGCCACTATCAACAGACTTTAATCCGAAGAGAAAGCTGGTGAGGATGGGGAAGATGGCGACGAGAACACACGTAACGATGCGAGCGGTACGCGTTGGCCCAAACCACACTGAAAAGAGTGGCACCAGCGCCAAAATGGGCACAGTTTGGAGTGCTACGGCGTAGGGAAAGAGAGCACGTTCAATCATGCGATTGCCTGCCATGAGTACCGACCCAAAAAGTGCCAATACAGAAGCAATCAAGAAGCCAAACAACGCAATGCGTCCGGTGTTCACAAGCCCTTCGGCGAGTTCCGACCTTGCGATGCCATTCAGGAAAGCATTATCGATGACCGCATGCGGTGGCGGCACAATGAACTTACGGTTCTCGCTCAAAATGAAGTAGTGCACCGCGTACCACACACCAATGAAGGCCCCAAAGGTGGCGAGTGGTGGCGTATAGGTCTTGAGCAATCTGGTTTGAGTGCTCATGCGTGGGCTTCTCTCAAAGATTCAGACACCTTGCCGCACATTTCGGCAAACTCAGGTGAGTAGCGGATGTCGTGCCGGCGCGGGTATTCCCAGGGAATAGAAAAGTCGGCAATGATGCGGCCAGGCCGAGCAGACATGCAGAGCACGCGGGTGGAGAGGAAAACCGCCTCGGGAACGGAGTGTGTAATGAAGAGGCCAGCGAAACCTTCGTGATCAAAAATGCGTAAAAGCTCATCTTGTAGACGTTCGCGGCTGATTTCGTCGAGGGCCCCAAAAGGTTCATCGAACATGAAAACACTTGGTTTCATTACAAGTGAACGAGCGAGAGAAGTTCTCATCTTCATTCCACCCGACAACTGTTTGGGGTACTTTTTTTCGCTGCCGGTCAGACCCACAAGTTCGATGGCTTGACGGGCGCGCTCGCGGCGTTCAGCCTCGGGAACACCTTGCAATTCGGCATTTAACTCGACGTTTCGCTGCACGGTACGCCACGGCAAAAGAGTGGCGTCTTGAAAGACGTAGCCCAAGCTTTTTCGATCTGACATGCACTCGCCGTTGGAGTGCGTGGTGAGACCAGAGGCAACACGAAGAAGAGTTGATTTACCGCACCCGGACGGCCCCACGATGGTGACGAACTCTCCCGCAGCCACGGAAAAGGAAACTTCTTTCAAGGCTTGCGTTCCATCGGGAAACGTCATCGAAACATTGCGGAATTCCAGCCGTGAGTTGTTTGGCGTGCTCGCAAGTTTTGTTTCTTGGCGGTCAGTCATAGTGAACATCTCTCCTTGAGAAACTAGGTGATGAATGTTAACGCACGGTCATTCTCGCTGTTTATTTTGTGTTAACGAATTGTGTGTTGACGGGGAGTGTTCCGAAGCGCGTGTATCCCTTGGTTAAGTAAGAATATTTTAAGAATATGCGTATGCGCATGCCCCTGCCGTATTTTTCGGTCTGTTACTCACTACTCTCCTCCACTATGTCAAAAAAGCACTTTTTAAAACCATCTTTGTTTATTTCTGTCCTATTTGTAACTCTCGCTGCGTGTGGATCTAGTGACACATCGACAACTTCTGAATCAACCGTGACCGAGGTC
>JBIKNT010000016.1:0-14961 GCA_044358465.1 Ilumatobacteraceae bacterium | reverse complement strand
GCATATTTGGTGGTGATTCTTTATGACAAAGATGACTACCGTTACGACATGAACCCTTTTTCTTTTTCCCTTGCAGGCAAGACCGCACTTGTGACAGGTGGCAATGGAGGCATTGGTCTTGGCATGGCACAAGGGCTTGCCGCCAATGGGGCAAATGTAGTGATTTGGGGGACCAACCTTGAGAAGAACACCGCAGCCGCCAAGGAACTGAGCGGGTTTGGTACTTCCGTTTTGGCTCTCCAGTGTGACGTTGGCGACGAGGCTCAAGTGCGGGCCAGTTTTGAAGCCACGGTGAAGGAATGTGGTCGCATCGATGCATGTTTTGTGAATGCAGGAGTGGGCGGCAAGGCGCCGAGTTTTGCGGAGATGAGCACTGAGGAATGGGACCGCGTGATGCGGGTCAACCTTGACGGTGCATTTTTCACTGCCCAAGAAGCGGTACGTCACATGGTTCCCAATGGCGGCGGTTCCATTGTGTTCACCACATCGGGGTCGGCGTTTTACGGACAACAAAAAGGGCAGCACTATGGAGCATCGAAAGCCGGGCTTGTAGCCATGTCGAAAGCCATTGCGGTTGAACATGCGCGTCATGGCATTCGTAGCAACGCAATTCTGCCGGGCTGGATTGAAAGTGAAATGACGGCACCTTCGTTTGCGTGGGACAAGTTTGTCAACAATGTTCTTCCACGTGTACCGATGCGGCGCTGGGGATCGCCGAGTGATTTTGCAGGGCTCGCCGTGTACTTGGCGAGCGACTTGAGCAAATATCACACTGGCGACGTCATCACCATCGATGGTGGCTATCACTCATTTTAAGTTGTAGCTAACTCGTCAATAGTTGTGCTTCGTGTTTTGCATCGAGGCGACGATGGTTCCATTTGTGCAGACCAGTGCCGATGAGAAAACCAACTGCCAACGTGAGTTGGCCGCCTACGCCGTCAATCCAGAAGTGGTTTGCCGTGACGATGATGCACAAGAGGGTGAACGCCGGATACAACAGCACGAGCGCTCGAATCCAACGCCGTCGGGCAAGTGGCCACATGGCAAATGCGCACCAACTTGCCCAGCCAATGTGCAAGCTCGGCATTGCTGCGTATTGGTTCGAGATCTTTGCGCCGGCACCCGAGCTGAAGTCCCATGGGCCACCGTAAACATCGAGCGTGTCAACATACCCAAAATTTGTTTTGCCTTCGTCGAGCCCGCGTTCATCGGCCTGTATGCATGCGGCGCCATGCCCAAGTGGTGGACATGGCTCATCAAGAAGGCGAGGCGGCATGAGTGGAAAAAGTGAGAAACCAATAATCGCGAGAGCAGTAGTGGCTGCCAAAGTATTTCGCCACTGAGGAAACACATCTGGTCTTTTTTTGTACAGCAAAACAAAAACAGTAATGGTGACAACGAAATGCGCTGTTCCGTAATAGGTATTCAGTAACTGAATAAACCATCGATGCGCCAAGAAAAACTCTTGAACCGATTCTTCGTGGTACAGACCAATCCAGCGTTCAAAACGGATGACGCGAACGGCATTGCGAAAAGCCTGAACGGGAATGTCGACTCCATTGATACGGTCTGAACCGAATTGATTTCGGGTCCAGGTGTAGACGGCGTAGAACGCGACAACTATTGCGGCCTCTTTCCACCACAGCGTCTTATGCGTGCGGGCTGGCGCTGCGTCCCCCAAATCATTTGCCACGAAGGAGAGGTTAGAGGCTCTGGCAAGTAACGTGAAGTGTTATGAGCACACTGAGCGAGCTTGTCGGCAAAGAAACCATCGAAAAAGTGCTGGCCAAGGGCCGCAGCACCGGGGCGGGGTTCTCCGAAATCTTCATAGAAGACAAGAGATCCACATCGGCGGGCCTCGACGATGGTCGCATTGAGCAAGTCACCACAGGTCGCGACCGCGGAGCTGGTATTCGGGTCGTGCATGGCGAAACAACGGGTTTCGCTCATACCGCCGATCTATCGGAAGCCGGTCTGCTGCAAGCTGCCGAGGCAGCAGCGGTTGCCGCCAAACAGGGCTCTGGTGGTGTGGTCACCGTTGCTTTGGGTGGCATCGATACACACCAAGTGAATGACGTGCAGATCTTGCCGAATGAAGTTCCTAAGACACGCAAGGTGGAGTTGTTGGAGCGGGCAAATGAAGCGGCGCGCAGCATCGACAAAGCAGTGGTGCAAGTGTCGGCAGGGTACGGCGACAGTGTGCGTCGCATTTTGGTGGCAAACAGTGAAGGTGTCTTTGCCGCCGACGACCAAGTGCGCACTCTTTTTCGTGTGAGTGTTGTTGCCTCTGGCGATGGGGGAATGCAAACCGGGTACGACTCCATGGGTCGCACCATTGGGTTCGAACTCTTCGATCTTTATGACGTAGAAGAACTTGCAGCCGGCGCTGCACGCCAGGCAGTCACCAAGTTGAAAGCTCGTCCTGCTCCATCGGGTGCGTTGCCTGTTGTTATTAAACGAGGCAGCGGCGGAGTGCTCTTTCACGAAGCCTGTGGTCATGGGTTGGAAGCCGACCTTGTAGGGAAAGGCGCAAGCGTGTATCGCGGCAAAGTAGGCGAGATGGTGGCATCGTCGCTCGTTACTCTCATTGACGACGGCACCATGAGCGGTGAATGGGGCGCAATTGGTATTGATGACGAAGGTCATCACAGCCAGAAAAACACACTCATCGAAAACGGCGTGCTCACCGATTACATGTGGGACTACCTCCGCGCACGTAAAGAAAATCATCGACAAAGCGGCAACGGTCGACGCCAAAGTTACATGCACCTTCCGATGGTGCGAATGACCAACACCTTTGTCATCAATGGCACATCGGAACCCGACGACATTGTGAAAGCAACAAAAAATGGTGTGTACGTTGCCAAACTTGGCGGTGGAAGTGTGAACACCGCAAGTGGCGACTTTGTGTTTGGCATGACAGAGGCATACCTCATTGAAAATGGTGAAATCACCGAGCCGTTGCGCGAGGGAAACCTTATTGGCAATGGTCCGCAAGTACTGCGCGATATCGACCTGCTCGGTAACGACTTCGCGATGGGTAACCCAGGCACGTGTGGAAAAGATGGGCAAGGAGTTCCCGTTGGCGATGGTCAGCCCACCTTGCGCGTGAAGTCACTCACCATCGGAGGCACCGCAGCATGAGTTCGGGAAATGCACTGCAAGATCTTGCCGACCGTATTGTTGCCCAAGCAAAGCCCGGTGAACAGGTTGAGGCATATGTTTCTCGAGGTGGCGAAACATCCATCCGCATTTATGAAGGCGAAGTGGAACATTTTGTTTCAGCGCAGTCAGAAAGTGTGGGCATTCGCGTGATCAAAGATGGCCGCACTGGCTATGCATATGCAGGAACTCTCGATGAGTCGGTACTGAGCGAAGTATTTGCTGAAGCGCGCGACAATGTTCAATTTGGTTCTGTTGATGAGTGGGCTGGTCTTGCAGAGCCAGACGGTGTTGCAAAAGTGCCACAGGAATTGTGGAACGAAGAACTAGCGCATTTTCCTACTGCAGAGAAAATTGCTATTGCAAAAGAACTTGAAAAACTCACCTTGGCTACCGATTCTCGCATTCGTATTGACGATGCAAACTACGACGATGCGTATGGCGAAACCGCCTTTGCCACCACAAGCGGCATTCGGGCCCACGGGCGTGAAAATGGTTGTTACGTTTCTGTTGGCACTCTTGCCGACGATGGCGATGAAACTCAAACAGGTTTTGGTTTTTCGGTAGGTCGTACTCCAACAGAATTCAACCTAGGGCGTGCAGCCCGCGAAGCCGCCGATCGCGCAACGCGCCTTTTAGGAGCAACAAAGCCACAATCAAAACGCACAACGATTGTTCTCGACCCTTATGTCACCGCACAATTCTTGCGCGTGTTGTCGGGAAGCTTCAGTGGTGAGAACGTGCAAAAAGGCCGCAGCTTTTTTGCCGAACGTTTAGGCGAGTCAGTAGCAAACCCGCTCGTTACTCTCATCGACGACCCAACAAATCCACTCGCCTATAGCGCAACCGACATCGACGGTGAAGGCTTGGCTGCACGGCGAAATGTGCTCATTGAAAATGGTGTGTTGAAGCAGTTCCTTCATTCTTCATACAGCGCACGTCGTGGCCAAACAAAAAGCACGGGCAGCGCAGTGCGCACAGGGGGAACACCTGGAGTGAGCTGTTTAGCTATGCAACTCGTTCCTGGCACTGGCACTCAAGAAGAACTCATTGCACAAGTAAGTGACGGTGTGCTCATTCAAATGGTGCAGGGCCTGCACTCAGGTGTGAACCCCATTTCCGGAGACTTTTCCACTGGGGCTTCGGGTTTGCTCATCACCAATGGACAAGTGGGAGCACCTATTCGCGAGTTCACTATTGCTTCAACATTGCAGCGCATGTTGCAAGACGTTGTTGCTATTGGTGGCGATATCGAATGGTTGCCCATGTCGGCTAATGGCATGTCGCTTGTTATTAACGATGTCACTATGAGTGGTGCTTAAGCCAGTTACGTTCTCACGGAACGATGCGCAACACAATGAGTGTTGCAGTGAATGCAAATAATGCAGAAACCCCCTGGGGCGACTTGGGGTGCTGTGCAATAAAACTGCGCAAGTTACTGAAAAGAGTCATATCTCTATGTGTGCATTGCGACCCAGGAGGTGCCACACCTTTTTGCGCTATGCAGAAGTGGAAGGCGCAGGCGCTGCTGCAGGGGCAGGCGCGGGGGCTGCGGCTGCTGACGATTCGCTTGAAGAGGAACTTGAGCTAGTTCCTGGAGGGGTAGTTGCAGAACTGCCGCCTTTGGAGTCGGTCTTGTAAAAACCGCCGCCTTTGAAGGTGATGCCCACTGGCTGAAAGACTTTTTTCACTGGGCGCATTTTGCCATCGCTTGGGTGAGCGACTTCTGTGAGGGCGTCGTCGGTGAAGGCCTGCTGAACTTCAATGGTTTCACCAGAGTCAACGAATTTGTAGACGTAGGTTGGCATAAGGGCTCCTGCAGGTAGAAAACAATGGCTGTGCAGCGAGGAAAGAGTATCGGGAGACTGCCCCTAAGCGTCGCCTCGGGCACGAATGAACTGCTCGGGTTCGTCAAGAACGAGCCCAAATTCGTCGACATCGACCTCAATGAGTTCCTGCAACGTGCTGTCGGCGGGGGAGAGTCGGGTGTAGCGCCAGCGGTGTTCGGCAATGCGCTCAAAGCGCATGGTGCCGGCGACGACCGAGAGTTTCTCGGGGTCGACGATGGCAGTTTTTACTTCTGCTCCGTGGCCAACCTCTAAAGGCAGTTGACGAATGGCGATGCAGTGCGTGATGGGTGAACCGACAATGGCCACAAGGTGGCACCCATCGAGGTCGGTGCGGTGGGCGCCGTTGACCTCGCCCCATCGGCCTGAGCCGTCGGTTGCTAGCCATAGATCGGGGTCGTCGAGGTCACGAAAGAGCAACACTTGCTGGATTCCCCATTGGGCAGAAACCCGGATGGCCACTTGCGACCGTTGTGGCCCGAGCCCACAATCGAGGGTCCAGCCTTCATTTTCCCAGCGAAATTTCACCGTGCTGAGCGGGCGTCCGCCATCGGCGAGATTGGGGTTGACGACGTCCCAAGAGACATCGTGACCGCTGGCAGGAAGTGCTCGATAGATCATGTGGTCACATCTTCTCACAGGTACCGTTCAGGACGTGATTGAACTCGCTTCTGCCCAAGAAAAAGTACTGCGTGCAGTGCAGCAGGCTGCGCCGGTCACCGTTGCGTTGAACCATGCATATGGGTTGGTGCTCGCCGAGAACATCGTTTCGCAAGAAGAAGTACCTCATTTTGCAAATAGTGCAGTCGATGGCTTTGCCGTTCGTGCGCAAGATGTTGCGAATGTTCCCGCAACCCTGCGAGTGGTCGATGAAATTGCCGCAGGTGGTGTTCCTCATGTTGCAGTGGGCCCAGGTGAAACATCTCGCATCATGACGGGTGCTCCAATGCCAAGTGGCGCCGATGCAGTGGTGATGGTGGAAGATTCCACAGAAGGTAAAACACCAGAGGAAGTGGTGCTCAGTGCTTCTGTGCAGGTGGGGCAAGCTGTTCGTCCTCGTGGCGATGACGTGCACATTGGCGATGTGGTGTTCCGCATTGGTGATGTGCTGCACTCTGCTGCAGTAGGTGTTCTTGCCAGCATCAATGCACCTCATGTATCTGTTGTGCCGCGACTTCGTGTTGCAGTGCTGTCTACTGGCGATGAGTTAGTTGACGATGGTTCACCGCTCGCACTTGGTCAAATTCGTGAAAGCAACCGCACCATGTTGATGGGGCTTGTCACACAAGCTGGTTGCGTCGCAGTCGATTACGGCATCGTGCGCGACAATGAACAAGCTCTGGAAGAGACACTGCGAAGAGCCGCTGACGAGTGCGACGCCATTGTGACGAGTGGTGGTGTCAGCATGGGCGCGTACGACGTAGTGAAAGCACTTCTTGGTCGCATTGCTCACATGACGTGGATGCAAATTGCCATTAAGCCGGCGAAACCATTTGCCTTTGGCATGCTCGATGCTCCACGTGGGTCTGAAGTTCAGCGCCAAGTTCCCATTTTTGGTCTTCCCGGAAACCCGGTTTCATCGTTAGTGAGTTTTGAATTGTTGGCGCGCCCAGCACTGCGCAAGATGATGGGCCATGCAGCGCTGCATCGCCCATCGCTCCTCGCGATGGCAGATGCAGATTTTTTGCGTAAAACCGATGGGAAAATTCACTTCCAGCGTGTGATTGCTCAAAGCAATAGTGATGGTCGCATTCACGTTGCTCCTGTGAGCCAACAAGGGAGCCATCAGTTAGCAGCATCCGCGTTGGCGAATGCTGTGGCGGTATTGCCTGACGGCGATGGGGTGGTTCAGGGCGGCGAAGTGCGCATTCTTCTCTTATCAGACCTTGTCGAAGAGGCATAGACTAGAACCATGAGTGCGGCGGGGGTCCAAGGTGAAGCGTTAGTTGACCCTTTTGGGCGCACTGTGCGTGACCTGCGTATTTCAGTCACCGACCGCTGCAACTTTCGTTGTACCTACTGCATGCCTGCAGAGGGGATGGTGTGGCTCGACCGGAGCGATGTGCTCACCTTCGAAGAAATCAAACGGTTCGCTGGCATTTGTGTTGAGCATTTTTTTGTCGATGGCATTCGCCTCACCGGTGGCGAGCCAACGGTGCGTGCGCACCTTCCCATTTTGGTGAACCAGTTAGCTGCACTACGCGTGCCCGCACATGCGCCATCGGCCTTTGCTGGCAAAGCTCCCGACATTGCTCTCACCACCAATGGTGCAACGTTGCGCAATGTGGCTCATGAACTATTCACAGCAGGCGTCAGCCGAGTCAATGTGAGCCTCGACACTTTGCAACCAGAGAAATTTCTAGCTATGACGCGTCGCGATGAATTTCATAATGTCATTGCCGGAATTCAAGAAGCTCAGCAGGCGGGTTTTCACCCCGTCAAAGTAAATGCTGTGATTGAACGTGGCACCAACGACGACGAAATTGTTGACCTTGCAACTTTTGGTCGCGAGAACAATGTGGAAGTGCGATTCATCGAGTTCATGCCATTAGATGCTGAACAAGGCTGGACCGGAAACAAAGTGGTGAGCCAAGATGAAATTGTTCAGGCAATTCATGCTGTGTACCCCCTTGAACAAATGTCGGCACGTGGTGCTGCGCCAGCCGATCGCTGGCGGTATCTCGATGGCAAAGGCACTGTTGGTGTAATTCCTTCAGTGACAAAGCCCTTTTGTGGTGACTGCGATCGAGTGCGGCTCACTGCCGATGGTCAATTTCGCACATGTCTGTTTTCCACCACAGAATTCGATATGAAATCACTCATGCGCAACGGCGCAAGTGATGCCGAGATTGCAGCAGAAATACGTCGTGCTGTGGGAACCAAGTGGGCCGGACACCAAATTGGTCAAGTCAATTTCATCCGACCTGTACGCACCATGAGCCAAATTGGCGGCTGAGGCTGCTTCTAAGCGCGAATTGCTTCGAACCCGCCAAGGACATCGGAAACATCAGTAAAGCCGGCGCGGCGCAACACACTTGCTGCGATGGATGAGCGATAGCCGCCAGCACAAAACACAATGGTGGGAAGAGTCGCATCGAGTTCGTGCACCCGTTGCTGAAGTTCTGCGATGGGTATGTTGATGGCGTTGGCAAAAGATCCGAGGTGTGACTCGCTGGCGCTGCGGACATCAACAATTTGCAACGGATGAATTGCTGCGGTATTCGTGTGAAATTGCTGTGGGGTGAGGCGAGATGCTTGCAGCATGTGCTGTGGAGCTGCAGTGAGGTCGTTGATGCTGACCCAACCAACGACATTGTCGTAGCCAATACGTGCAAGGCGCACTTTTGCTTCTAGCTCTTGACCAGGTTCGGTCACGATGACCATTTTTTCCGTTGGAGTAATAACAGCACCTGCATATTCCGCGTAACGGCCTTGGAGCCCAACATTGATAGAACCTTTGAGGTGCCCCGTTGCAAAAAACTGTGCATCTCGGGTATCGATAAAACTCACACCTTCGTGTTGAAAGTTGAGTGCTTCTGCCAGTGTGAGTCGCTTCGGAGGAGCGTGCTCATCGAGAACTGCGCGGTTTTGACTATTGAGTTGAGCATCATAAATAAAATAGCTAGGCGCTGAAGGTTGACCTTCGGTGACGACGTCGATGAAGGCATCTACATTGGGCAAGAGCAGTGCGTAGTTTGTGAGCCGTTGCTCGCCAATGGTCGACATTGTTTCTGTTGAGAGATTCTTACCGCATGCAGAACCTGCTCCGTGTGCGGGAAGAACTCGTGTTGCATCGGGAAGTGTTAACAACTTCTGATGCAGCGAGTTGTAGAGCATGTGCCCGAGTTCATTTGAAGTGTGCCCAACTGAAACTAAGAGGTCGGGGCGGCCCACATCGCCAATGAACATGGTGTCGCCAGTAAGCACGGCATAGGGAATGGCATCGTCGGCATGTTCGCGCACCACAATCGAGATTGATTCTGGAGTGTGGCCAGGGGTATGGCGAATTTCTAACTGAACAGTACCGAGGGAGTATTTTTCGCCATCGGCAAAGAGGCGAGTGGGGAACTCGGGGCGTGCGTGTGCTCCGTAGCCAATGATTGCTCCAGTTGCATGTGCGAGTTCGAGGTGCCCTGATAAAAAATCTGCATGAAAATGAGTTTCAAGAACGAGCTCAATTTTGGCGCCATATAGTTTTGCCGTATCGATGTATTGCTGTACGTCACGAGTGGGGTCAACAACGACGGCACGTTGTGAGGATTTATCGATGATGAGGTACGACGCTTGCGAGAGGCAGTCGAGATAAAACTGCTGACACAACAATGTGTCAGACGACAAATGGTGGGCATCCCACGCGAGCATCCCACCTTGCAGGTTCACAGCCTGAAAACCAGCTTCACGAAAAATTTCCGTTGCTTGACCGCTGCGATTACCGCTGCGACACAAAATGGCAAGAGGAACTGTTGTGTCAAAAGTGGGTAAGCGGTGAAGAAACTCTTGCAAAGGAATATTGATTGCACCGGGAATACTGCCAGCGGCAAATTCTTCAGGTTCACGAACATCAATGAGTTGAGCTCCAGCGGCTAAAAGCTCTGGTGTATTGATGACATCGGTATCGGAATTTAAGTTGATGGTCATGCGTCCTCAGTTCTTGTGCAGTACGAGAAGTATATACCCCTAGGGGTATGTAATGCGTGGTGGTGAAGGAAAGTAAGGAGAGCGTTCCCTTGTACGCTTTGCGCATGTCGGAACTCACCTTTAGCCACCTCGACCCCATGGGCCATGCTCGGATGGTAGACGTCACCCCTAAAGAACCAACGCACCGTCGGGCAGTTGCCCGGTGCAAAGTATTTATGTCTCCAGAAACCGCAGCTGCAGTGGCGAATCGCGAAGTGAAAAAAGGTGATGTGATCGCCGTGGCGCGAGTGGCAGGAATTCAGGCAGCAAAACGCACCTCCGACATGATTCCGTTATGTCACCCGTTGTTCATTAGCGCGGTCAGCGTGGACTTCGACATTGCTAACGATCACGTTGCAGTTGAGGTTCAGGTCGACACGGTCGACCGCACGGGTGTCGAGATGGAAGCGCTTCATGCATGTTCCGTTGCCGCACTCACCATTTACGACATGTGTAAATCGGCCGACAAGGCAATGGTCATTGGCGAACTCACCCTGTGGGAAAAGACTGGCGGGCGTTCTGGTACCTACCAGCGCATCGAGCAATAGGGTTCTTTTCGTCGACTTTTGGGCAAAAATGCTCAAAACATCATATTTTTGGCGTGACAAGGGCCTCAAATAGGGGTGTTGGTGGTCAAGGTTCCCGATTCCTCCTAGACTTTTTAGGCGTTACAGAAATACCTCTCACCTACGTAAGGGCTTAGTAAATGAGCACAGTCATTTTGTTGATCGTTGCAGCGATGTGGGCTGCTGTGCTTTTGCCTCCCATTTTTCGCTCGAAGATCGACCGCCCTCAATCTTCTGTAGATGTTTTCCGCCGTCAGTTGCACACCCTCCAATCGGGCATGCCGCAGCGCGGTGCCTATGGCAACCCTTCTCCATACGGTCGCAGTGCTGCTCCGATGCGCGCCATGGCACGACCATTTGCTCCAGCTCCAGCAGCGCGACGTTCTAGCCTCGGTGTGGCACCCATTGCTGCCCCTACCAGTGGTCGCTCGCATCATCACACTGCTTCGCAAGGCATGCCCCGCCCCGTGAATGGGCAGATGGGTTTCGCCCCGATGTCGGGTCGTGAAATGTTGCGTCGTCGTCGCGCAAATGTGCTCTACGGAATTCTCAGCGTGAATGGCGTGTCGCTGTTCCTCGCCTTCACTACCGGTTCCAGTTTGATGACACTTCTTTTTGGTGCGGCTTTTTTGAGTCTTGTTGGCTACTGCTACATGTTGGTGCAAATTCGCCAACAGCACATCAACCGTCGCTATCGCCACAACTATTACCGCGCCGCCTAGAACTTTTTTGGCGGCTATCCTCATCTCATCGGGGTGGAGGGTGACATGGGAAATACGTGGGATGAAGCAAGTGCTGCACTAACGGCGCCAGGGCAACCATTTGAATTAATAGATGCTTCGGTGAATGGCATCACCATGCAGGTATTTAAAAACGCGCCACCGCATTTGGGGTATGTCTTTGGGGCCGCTCGCCAACACGGTGACAAACCATTTTTGGTGTACGAAGACGAACGCGTGAACTTCACAGAAGCAATGCAGCAAGTTGATGCACTGAGTTGCCTATTGGTCAATACCTATGGCATCAAAAAAGGCGATCGTGTTGCAGTTGCTATGCGGAACTACCCGGAATGGGTGATGTCGTTTGCGGCCATCATTTCCATTGGCGCAGTGTCGGTATCGATGAACTCGTGGTGGACCGCCGACGAGATGGAGTTTGCACTCGAAGACTCAGGGTCAAAGGTGCTCATTTGTGACGACCAACGACTCGCGTTGGCATATTCATTTTGCCGAAAGCAAAACATTGCTATGTTGCTCGTTCGTGCTGAAGGCGACGTTCCTGCTGGCGTAGGCCAATGGGAAAAAGACTTGCCTTTAGGAAGTGCGCACCCAGGAGCCGATATTTCGCCCGACGACGACGCCACTATTTTGTACACCTCGGGAACTACTGGTCGCCCAAAGGGAGCAGTTTCTACTCACCGCGCCATTATTTCAGCGCTCATGGGCTTTTCATTGCGTGTTGCGGTCGACAACCTTCGTGAAGGAAAAAAACCCGATCCGAATGCGTTGCCAACGAGCTTTATTCTCATCGTGCCGCTCTTCCATGTCACTGGTTGTATCCCAGTCATGATGAGTTGTTGGGTGGCTGGTTTGAAACTGGTCATCATGTACAAGTGGGATGCCGAGAAAGCTCTCGAGCTCATTTCGCGCGAGAAGGTAACGAACTTTGTTGGCGTTCCCACACAAAGCTGGGACCTCGTCAACCACCCACGTTTTAGTGACTTCGATATGTCGAGCATGAAAGCAATTGGCGGCGGTGGGGCACCAGCACCTGCAGCACTTGTTGACAAAGTTGCCAAGAGTTTCAAAGGTGGCGGCCCACAACTGGGCTACGGCATGACGGAAACCAATGCCTTTGGCCCAGGAAACAGGGGGGCCGATTACATCTCGCACCCCACCAGTACCGGACGCACATGCTTGCCTATGCAACTAGAAGTGCGCGATGAACAGCTACGCCCATTGCCAGTTGGCGAGCGCGGTGAAATTTGGTTCTTTGGGCCCACGCTCATTCGCGGATATTGGAATCGCCCCGATGCCACAGCAGAAACCATTGTTGATGGGTGGCTGCGGTCCGGCGACATTGGCCGTGTTGATGAAGATGGTTTTGTGTACGTAGAAGATCGTGTGAAAGACATGATTCTGCGCGGCGGCGAAAATATATTCTGCGCGGAAGTGGAAGGTGCAATTTACGAGCACTCTAAAGTGCACGAAGTTGCTGTCTTCGGGGTGCCTCATGAGCGCTTGGGCGAAGAAGTAGCGGTTGCTATTTTGCCGAACGATGACGTGGTGCTCACTCCTGAGGAAATCTGGACATTTCTCGATGGGAAAATTGCCAACTACAAGATTCCGACACATGTCATTGTGATGAAAGAGGCACTACCTCGAAATGCTGCGGGCAAGTTCCTCAAACGCGAGATGCAAGAGCTATTTGTTCAAGGCAAATTAGTCGCAACTGCTTCGCGTTAATATTTCACACAATTCATGAATTGATTTCGCCATGAAGCGCAGCAGAGAGGCGTACCTCTTCACGCTGGCGTAATGCGGTATTCACTCTTTGTCGTTCCAAAATTTGTTCAAGCATTTTTGCCGATTGAGGAATGGGGTTGCTCGCAAAAAACTCTGCTGCACTTGCCTGGAGTTGTGGAGTATTGAGCACACGTACAGGCGACACCATCCGCACAATCGTGCTCACGGGGAATGCAGCATTTGCCTCGCTCCAGCGTTCGCGAACAATGTTCCACGCAATTTCTCCGTGCTCACGGTTGTTCATAATGCGGCTCAAGAGAAATGGAGCATCTTGTGTCTTTACTTCAGAGGTAAATGCAAAGGCGCATGCACGGCTAATGAGTTCGGGTGACTGAAAGTCGGCAAGAGCGTAAAGAGCGCGTTCCTGATCTTGCGGGAGTGCTCCATTTTTGAAACGCTCGATGAAGAATTCAAACTCTCTTTCACCTCCGGTTGATGCAACAACAGTGGTTGCAGCAGCAACCACTTCAGGATGTACTTGTTGCCCCGCTTCTGATTGGGTAAATAGTGCCCGCGCCGTGTTTTGAGCATCGCTATTGCCGGCATCACAGGCAAGTAAAACAATCAGCAAGCCACGTAGCTTTCCGCGGAGGTCATCTTCATCGTTGCTGGGCTCCCAGCCGATGTCGTTTAATGCCGGACCAGCAAGTGCGGCAATGCGTTGTTGGATTGGGCCTTGTTGGTGACCGGGCAAGAGCCGCCCACAACCGCGAATACCAATGGCGATGGCCTGCCACACGGCAAGATCGCGCTCGTCAGTAAAGCCGCTTACGAAGTTAAGAAAATCAATTGCTTCTAGTCGTCCGGCAACAACAGCGTTCCATGCATCGTCAACCAAGTTGTATCGCTCAATCACGCTGAGTCCGCGAATAGTTGTTGCGTCGAGGCGGCGCAGTAATTCCGGTGAATAGGCAACGCGATAAAAGCCATGGCCCTCTGCGTTGACAACAATTGGGTCATTTGGATGTGGCAGATTCACGAGCATTTCCGGGGTGGAAAGCAGAACCTTCGATTCAGCACTTTGCGCACGTGACTTTCCATTGCGCAGGTGAATAGGTGCCATCCACACCGTGTCGTATGCCGTGTTATCGAAAGAAAAGCGCTGTTGTTTGAGATGCAGTTGGTTGTTACGTAGCGATGCTGAAACGAGGGGATACCCAGGTTGCCAGATCCATGAATCCATGAGTGCTCGCACTGGCGCATCGCCATTGTGTTCTTTGATACTTGCTTCTATGGAGTCCCACAGGTCGTTTGTTTCGGTGTTGCTATAGGCATGAGCACGTAAGTATTTGCTGACACCTGCACGAAACTCTTCTTGGCCAAGGTACATCTCGAGCATACGTAAGAGTGCCCCGCCTTTTTGATAGGTGAGTACATCGAACATGCCTTCGCAGTCGTTGGGCGACTCCACGGGGAACTCCACGGGGCGTGTACTTGCCAAGGAGTCAACTTCAAATGCGGCGCTGCGCTCGAGGCCAAATGATGTCCACCTCTTCCACTGTGGAGCAAAGGCATCTACTGCTGCTACTTCCATGAACGTGGCGAAAGCTTCGTTGAGCCAAATGCCATTCCACCACTTCATGGTGACGAGATCGCCAAACCACATGTGCGCATTTTCGTGTGAGACAACATCGGCAACAAGCTGCTGATCCATTTGTGTACTTTTTTCGGGGTCGACAAGCAGGAGTACTTCTCGGAACGTAATGCATCCGATGTTTTCCATTGCGCCTGCAGCAAAGTCGGGCATCGCAACGAGGTCGAGTTTTGCTGCGGGGTAGCGAATGCCGTAATAGTCTTGGAACCACTTCAATGAAAATGCACCAACTCTTTTGCCGAAGTCGGTGAGATGTGATTTGCCCGGAACGTGAATGATGCGCAATGGAGTTCCGTCGACATCAATAGGCTGTGTTGCTTCTAGCGGGCCCACAATAAAAGCAACGATGTAGGTAGACATCGACATCGTGTCGGCGAATCGCACCGATACTTGACCAGGCGTGGCGGGGGTGCGGCTCACTTCGGCGCCATTAGAAATTGCTAAATGCTGTTCGTCGACCACCAAGGTAATGCCAAAGACGGCTTTGAAATCGGGTTCATCCCAGCAGGGAAAGGCTTGCCGACAATCGGTTGATTGCATTTGTGTTGCTGCAATGACCTGCTCAGCGCCGTTGTCGTCGGTGTACGTGG
>JBIKNT010000137.1:0-4797 GCA_044358465.1 Ilumatobacteraceae bacterium | reverse complement strand
TTTATCGAAAGTGCCGTGTGGTTGCTTGTAACCACCAGGTTGTGGTGCGCCCGTTGTGCCGTTCTTTGCGGCACGCATGAGATCAATAAATCGTCGCATTGCTAAATGACGTTCACCGTTAAATGGCTCAGGGCTTGTTTGCATTCCACCGAGAGCAGATGCACCAACAAAGTCGGTGTAGCCAGAAGGCGGAACTGCGGTCAAAAGATTTTCCCAGGTCAGCGAATCGGCATTCATCTGCACATCGCCACCGCTGCCAGCGAGCCCTGTTGCAGAAGCTTCTGCAGGCGCGCCGAATTTCCCGCGAGTAATTCCGATTTTCCAGCCCGAACCATTTTCCGTTACGGTCAGCGACCCGCTCCACCAGTTCGCATTGAGCTGAAACTCTCCATCATTTTGCGATAGTTCGATAGCGCGTTTGATCATTGCAATATCCACAAGTGCCCCCAAGTTGATTGCCGCACGCCCCCGCGTGCCTTCCTGCAGATTACGGCTCGTTCAGACCCCGGAGTACAGTCAGAGACCTTTTAGAGCGTGCGTAGGTAGTCGAGACCAATATCCAAGATGGGCGATGAATGTGTGAGCCCACCTACAGAAATGAAATCAACGCCAGTTGCACCAACAGCCCCTGCAGTAGCAAGTGTGAGCCCGCCACTGGCTTCAAGCAATACCTTTTTACCGGTACGTGCTGTGTGCTCTTGCGCAATGGCAACGGCTTCTCTCAAAACAGAAGGCTCCATGTTGTCGAGTAACACGAGGTCGGCACCGGCACCTAATGCTTCACGCAACTGATCGAGTGTGTCGACTTCAATTTCAACCGTGATATCGGGTGCATGTTGCCGCACTGCTTGAAATGCAGCTGCTACCCCACCAGCAGCGGCAATGTGATTGTCTTTTACTAGCGCAGCATCGCTCAAACTCATGCGATGGTTTTGCCCGCCTCCACAACGCACTGCGTACTTCTCCAGCTTGCGCAGGCCTGGTGTGGTTTTACGCGTGTCGCGCACCGCGGCACTGGTACCAGCAAGTTGGTTGGCCCAGTTGCGTGTAGCAGTGGCAATGCCACTGAGGTGACACAACAAGTTCAACCCAGTGCGCTCGGCCGTTAACAGGTCACGTGTGGGAGCAGAGGCACGCAACAGCGGCGCATCGCGCTGCACTTCGTCGCCATCGCGCACGAGCACTTCGTAAGTGAGGTTGTTTTCACCACACATCATTTCGAGCACCGCAGCCAAAATGGGCAAGCCAGCAATGCAACCTGGTGCACGTGACGTGAATTGCACTTCGCTGCGCAGGTCGGCTGACACAGTGGAATGTGTAGTGATGTCTATGCCGCCATCGAGATCTTCCAGCACTGCACCACGAATAATTTCTTCCACATAGGCAGGTGGCAAACCACGAGCGTGCAAATAGGAATCGAGCTCCGGTGAAATTTGGTGAAAGTGCGTTGTCATTATTGTTCCTTAACCAACTTCGTTGTAGCGAAAGATCATTTCTCCATTGTCACACTGAACATTGACGTGTTGTTGCCATTCATCGCGTTCGGTATCAAAATCTACGCGGCGATGGCACCCACGGCTCTCGGTGCGAATTTCTGCAGCACCAACAACTGCTGCTGCAACCATTAACAAGTTCGTTGTTTCAAAACTCGCGAGCGATGGCACTACATCTACGTGTGCACTCTGTGCCATATCGTTCAACACCTCACGTGCAATACCGAGCCCGCTTGGCTGACGCAACACACCCACGTGGCGGCTCATGGTGGCACGCAGCAACGTACGCGACGACACATCGAGCAATGCCGGCACTGCTTCATCGGCAACGGCACAACGCTCAGGAAGTTTCCAACTGAGTTCACGGCCCACTCGGGTACCTGCCACTACACCTTCGGTAAGCGAGTTCGATGCCAACCTATTTGCACCGTGCACACCGGTGCATGCCACTTCACCTACTGCATATAAACCCGGCAATGAAGTGGTGCCATTTAAGTCGGCCACAATGCCACCGCAAAAGTAATGCGCAGCTGGTGCGACCGGAATGAGATCGGTTGCAGGGTTAATGCCAAAAGATTTACACGACGCCGTGATGCTGGGGAAACGAGTTGCGAATTCTTCGCCAATAGAAGTGGCATCGAGAAACACGTGGTCGTCTACTCCACCAGGTGCTTCGCTCATGCGCCGCGAAATAGCCGCAGCCACCACATCGCGCGGGGCGAGGTCGGCAAGTGGGTGCACACCTTCCATCACGCTCTTGCCAGCGCCATCCACAAGCACGGCACCTTCGCCGCGCACAGCTTCGCTAATGAGTGCAAGCTGACCCTTTGCTTCTACCCCTTGCCACAACACCGTGGGGTGAAACTGAATGAACTCCATGTCGGCCATAGCAACACCTGCACGCAGTGCAAGTGCCAAACCATCGCCTGTTACTGCTGGTGGGTTCGAGGTAGAAGCAAACACTTGCCCCAGACCACCCGTTGCCACCACCACTGCACGTGCAGTGACATGGCCAACATCAATAACAAAACCTGCAGCATCGAGCCGCGCCACACGCACACCAACGGCACGCTTTTCACCATTGCGACCCACGCCCATCAATACATCCATTGCAAAGGCGTGTTCCATGACTTCAACACCAGCCAACAACGCTGACTGGTCGAGCGTGCGTTGTACTTCAGCGCCCGACTGGTCGCCACCGGCATGCACAATGCGCCTGTGTGAATGCCCACCTTCACGCGTGAGGTCGGGCGCACCATCGGCACCTGGGTCGAACGCTGCACCTAAACGTGTGAGATACCGAATGGCAGTAGGCGCTTCTTCCACCAACGTGCGCACTGCTTGTTCGTTGCACAACCCCGCACCTGCGGCCAATGTGTCGGCCACGTGCGCTTCCAATGAGTCGGTGGGGTCGAGCACTGCAGCCAAGCCACCTTGTGCCCACTGCGTACTTCCTGCATCGAGTGTTCCTTTAGTTACCAGCAACACATCGCGCACAGGGCGTACTGCCAAAGCCGCTGCCAAACCCGCAGCACCACTACCCAGCACCACCACATCGACATCGCGTTCCCAGCTAGGAGCAGGAGCAGCAAGTTGAGTGGGAAACAGTGCCGCAAAGGGCGACGCTTGCACTTATTCCCCCGTGGGCGACGGCGTGCCCAGTGCAATCATGCGCTCTACCGATTGACGTGCACGCTGTGCAATGTCGAATGGCACCGTTACTTCATCGCGGCCTTCGCGCAACGACATGAGCAACTTCTCGGGCGTAATCATTTTCATGTACTTACACACAGCAGCACGGTTAATGGGTTCAAAAATAACCAATGGGTTTGCTTTGCGCAGCTGATGCAACATTCCTGTTTCCGTTGCCACCAAAACTTTTTTCGCTGTTGTTGTTACTGCAGCTTCTGCCATTCCACCCGTACTCAAAATGCGGGTGCGACCTTCAGGAATCACGCCGCTTGATGCCAAGTACAACGCACTCGTTGCACAACCACACTCTGGGTGAATGAAAAACTCTGCATCGGGTTCGGCCAACACACGCTCGCGCAACTCGGCACCGTTGATGCCGGCATGCACGTGGCACTCGCCCATCCAAATGTGCATGTTGTCGCGTTGCAGTGTGCGCTGCACATGAGCACCCAAGAACTGGTCGGGCCCAAAGAGCACTTCTTTGTCGGCGGGAATAGAAGCAACTACTTCCACCGCATTCGAGCTGGTGCAGCAAATGTCGGTTTCAGCTTTCACCGCAGCCGTGGTGTTCACGTAACTCACCACTACCGCACCAGGGTGCTCGGCTTTCCATGCCCGCAACTGATCGGCCGACAGCGTTTCAGCAAGTGAACAACCCGCACGCTCGTCGGGAATAAGAATGGTTTTGTCGTAGGCAAGAATTTTTGCGGTTTCGGCCATGAAGTGCACACCACAAAACACAATGGTGCTGGCTTTTGAATTTGCCGCAATGCGCGACAACGCCAGTGAGTCGCCCACATGGTGAGCAACATCTTGAATTTCTGGCATCTGATAGTTGTGAGCCAAAATGACGGCATCGCGCTCGGCAGCAAGCGCCCGCACCTCTTTTGCCCAGTCTGAATTGGCTACAAACGAACTATCGCTCACGACATAAGGCTACGCCCTATGAGGCGAAGAACTCACCCAAAAGCTATTCACCGCATCGGCCAAAGGGCCTCGTGCTGCACCTGCATCGAGAATGGGGTGATCGCTGTCGTCTTCAAAACGCAATACCGAGCCCACACCCGCATCGCTCACCACCACTACTAAGCGCACTCGGCGCCGTTCGGGGTGCTCACTTGGCGCAGTGAGCGTGGCGTCGTCGCTCTCGTCGTCATGACTCGCGGGCAATGGAGCCGCCCAACCACACGTGACCAAAGCCGCCGCATCGAACAACCGCGCGCATGCACTTTCGGGAGTATCTAAGAGGTCGTAAATATCGCCATTCTCCAAAATGAAACTAAGCATCAACTCTTCAGTTCCCGCATGAGGGCCAATGTTCACCCCGTATAACCGCGCGCTATCGAGATGAAACGAAGTGGGCGAATTCAATAACGATTCGTGTATGCGATCTTCCACCATTGCTGCAAGATCGACTGGATGTACTGACTCTTGTGATTGTGTATGTGTTTGCATACCTCTATGTGTGCAAAAGCAGGCCAAAAGGTGCCAGAAGTTTTCAATTCGTAAGGAGTGACTGGTCTTGTCGCTCATTCGCATCTACAATGAATCCCAATTCAGTATCCACCTCAATGGATATGGCATGTCAAAGGTGGAAACTGTGGGTCACGTC
>JBIKNT010000136.1:0-4798 GCA_044358465.1 Ilumatobacteraceae bacterium | reverse complement strand
TTCTCTCGCCTAGACTTCAGTTAGAGACGAAAAAAGGAGCCCCCATGGCAGACGGCATTGTTACTCTCACAAGTTCTACATTCGACGAAACAGTAAATGGTTCAAGCAAACCTGTTCTTGTCGACTTCTGGGCCGAATGGTGTGGCCCGTGCAAAATGATTGCGCCGATTCTTGCGGAAATTGCTGTTGAGCAAAAAGATGCGCTCGTCGTGAGCAAACTCAATGTTGATGATCACGGTGACATCGCACAGCGTTACAACGTCATGAGCATTCCTACATTGTTGTTGTTCAACAATGGCGAACTTGTGAAGCGCCTTGTTGGCGCAAAAGGCAAGGGCGCACTCTTGCAGGAGTTGTCAGAATTTCTGACCCCTTCCCACTAACTGCTGGCCAACGCAACGAGACCGTCCGCGATCTCCAGCGGCGGTTACGTAGTTGTGGCTTCATTCAACACTCTCTCGATGAAGAGGGGTTCTTTTGTGCTGCCACTGAAAAAGCACTCTTAGAATTCCAAGCATCACGAGGTCTACGCACCGACGCTGTGTGCGATATAGCCGCGTGGAATGCACTTGTTGAAGCGTCGTGGTCACTGGGTGATCGCATGCTGTATCTCACTTCACCAAACTTTCGTGGAGACGACGTCACACAACTGCAATCACTGCTCTCGCGTTTAGGGTTCGACTGTGGCCGTGTCGATGGCATCTTTGGGCCGCTTCTTGCGCACGCCATTAGTGAGTTTCAAAAAAATGCGGGTCTTTCCATCGATGGCATATGCAGTACCGACACCGTTACAGCACTCGAGCGCTTGAGCTCACAAACCGGAGAGGGCCCGGGGATCTCTTCACTGCGCGATACCGAGCGCTTTCGCACAACAGGCGACGAAAGAAAATTGCGCCGTGTTGTGGTGGGCCAATTCGGCGGACTCAGTGGCATCGCCCGCCTCATTTCCCGCGCGTTACGTGACGCACATGAAATTGTGATGTTGGTTGATGAGCCCGATGTTGCCGCACATGTGTTGGCCGCCAACCACTTTCATGCCGATACCTACATTGGGCTCGAAGCACATGCCGAACCCGAGTGCACCATTGCGTTTTACGCCGTTCCCGGCTTTAGTTCGGCCGGTGGAGAACTGTTGAGCAACGCCATTGCCGATGCGCTACGGGCCGTTGTGCCCACACTCGTGGTGACCTGTGTGGGAATGCGGCTTCCTATTTTGCGCGAAACACGGATGCCAGCAGTGATGTGCAGCCTCGGACCATTCGATGTCATCAACCAACATGGGCCCGAAGTTGCCGAGGCCATTGCCTCGGTGATGAAGCAGCAATCATTCCCCACTGCACCTTAGAGTTATCCACAGCTTTATCCCCGCTGTATACACAAGGTTTTCCCTGCTTTATCCTCAGGTTTATCCACAGCCTGTGTGTAACCTCAAGGGGAGGTTGACATCACCCTCATCTAGACATGAAGACTTGTGATGGCGCGTTAGGCCTGTTCGGTCATCTTGCGATAGATCCGCTCGAGGTCTTCCAGGTCGGCAAAGTCAATACCCACTCGCCCACGCTTCCCGTTCATTGCCACCGTCACCTTGGTCGCAAGAAACTCGCTCAAGAGATTTTCCAATTCCAATAAACCTGGTGGTCGCAGTGCTGGCTTTTTCCCAGTGGGCTGAGCAGGTTCGTCAATAACAATGGGCTTTCCGCCCTGGCGCTCGCGTACGGCGTCTTCTACTGCGCGTACCGACCAACCTTCATCGACCGCACGTCGTGCCAACTGTTCTTGGAAGGCCCGGTCGGGAGTTCCCAAAATTGCTTTGGCGTGTCCGGCAGCTAAACGACCATCGGCCAACAAATGTTGAATGCTGGGTGGCAACGTGAGAAGTCGTAATGCATTGGTAATGGCCGAACGGCTTTTCCCTACTCGGGTGGCAATTTTTTCATGCGTGAAAGCAAAGTCGTCCATCAACTGTTGATACGCCGATGCTTCTTCAAGCGGGGTGAGATCTTGTCGATGAAGGTTCTCTACTAGTGCTTGTTCGACCGATGCAATATCGTCGGTGGGGCGCACCACAGCAGGAACAGTGGCGAGGCCAGCTCGTGTTGCTGCGCGCCAACGGCGTTCTCCGGCGATGAGTTGATACTTCCCATTACCCAGTTGGCGCACCAAGATGGGCTGCAATACACCAATGGCGCGAATGGAATCGGTGAGCTCCGACAAAGCGCCCTCATCAAAATGCACGCGCGGCTGATGGGGGTTTGCCTCAATTGACTGCACAGGCACATCGCGCAAGAGCGGGCCGTCGACCCCAGTTGCTGCGCCTACTTCAGTTTTCTCCACGAGGTCAGCGGTAATGAGGGCTCCTAGACCTTTTCCTAAACCACTTTTACGCGCCATTGACAATCTCCTTTGCTGCTGCCCGATATGCCTTGGCGCCAGACGAGCTGGTGTCGAAGGTGGTGATGGGCTGTCCAAATGATGGTGCTTCACTCAAGCGCACATTGCGGGGGATCACGGTCTTGTACACACGCTCTCCAAATTTATTGCGCAACTCCTCCACCACCTGGTCGGCCAAGTTGTTGCGCATATACATCACGCACAAGAAGGTGGGGTCGGGGAGGTTGGGGTTCAGGTTCTTGCGAATGAGGTGCAAGTTCTTCAACAAAATCTCAATGCCTTCCAGGGGAATGTATTCCGTCTGCACGGGGGTGATGATTTCTGTTGCTGCAGTTAATGCATTGACCGTGAGCAACCCCACTGAAGGTGGGCAGTCGATGAGTATGTAGTCCCATTGATCGGCCACGGGGGCAATGGCGTTGCGTAGGCGACCTTCTCGGCCAAAAGCCGACACGAGTTCTATTTCAGCCCCGGCCAGGTTGATGTTGGAGGGAACAATAAAGAGGTTCTTCACCGCAGTGGGTTCCACCGCGTCTTCCAACGGCACCTCTTGAATGAGCACGTCGTAGATGGTGTTCTCCAGATCTCGGGTGTCGATGCCCAGCGAGGACGATGCATTGCCCTGCGGGTCGAGGTCGATAATGAGGGTACGCATCCCCATCTCTGCGAAGCAGGCGCCGAGGTTGACCGTGGAGGTGGTCTTCGCTACGCCACCTTTGTTGTTGGAAACAGCGATGATGCGGGGTCCCGTTGCGGAGGTTGACATGCCTCTATATTACTCCCGTCTGCCGCTCTGGCGGGTGGATGGAGAAATAAAATGTTCCACGTGGAACATTGTTTTTACCCAAAAACTTCCTGTTTCACCCCGTTTGACCCCCATTTTGACCGATAACAGATGTTCCACGTGGAACATTGGGGATCTTTTTCAACGCTCCGTTTTTTTAGTGAAGCGGGCGAGGTGCAGTACCAACTCTGGTCCCTCGAGCCCGGCCGCCGCCACGACGGCAGCATCCCAGCGGTTCTTACTCCCGGCCGGCGGCTCGCTCAGCAGCACTGTTCCCCCTGGGCGCGCGAGTGCCGCCGAGTACTTGAGGGTTGTTTCGTGGGGGCCAAACCCGCGCGACATGACCGCGTCGAAAGTATCGCGCCACTCATCTTGGCGGGTGAGTGCAGCCACGTCGGCACACACCACCCGTACGCGATGGCTCCACCCCAGCGATGCCACGGCGCGCTCGAGGGCATCGGTGCGTTTGGCTCGACGGTCGACCAGGGTGATGTGCACTTCGGGTCGCAGTTCGGCCACCACCAGGCCAGGCACTCCGGCGCCCGACCCCAGGTCAACAATATTGCGGCAAGAGTCGGGGAGTGCAAAAGCAAACGCACCGGCGTGCTCGATGACTTCGCTAATAGGGCGAAGGCCAAGCGCGCCGATGCGTTGTGCGTCGGTCAAGATCTCGTGAACGGTGCGCGCCACGAGAAGTGTCTTACTCGCCAGACGGTGCTGGCTCTACCACAATTTGACGATATGGGTCGTCGCCACGTGAGCGGGTGACCACACCAGTTTGCTCCGACAATGCATCGTGCACCACTTTGCGGTCGGCAGATGCCATTGGCTCAAGAACGCGGGGCTGGCCTGACTCCACCACTTCGCCCGCTACTTTCAGGGCAAAACGGGTGAGGGCATCGCGGCGACGCTCGCGGTAACCAGCAACATCAACGCGCAAGCGGGTGTCGTGGTCGCCCAAGCGGCGCTGTGCCACCACGCGGGTGAGGTCTTGCAGTGCCAAGAGCGTGTTGCCACGTGGGCCCACCAAGAGACCAAGATCATCGCCATTCACTTGTGCTTCAAGCTCTTCGCCTTCGCGTTCCACCACGACGGTGCCGACGAGACCAAATGCATTCACCACACCGGTGAGGAACGTGACTGCCTGAGCGCTCACCAATGCGGGGTCGACGGGGTCGCCCTTTGGACGGTCGTCGTCACGTGGTTCACGCGGTTCACGTGGTGGACGGCGGTTGCCTTCACCTGCAGGTTTTGCCTGGCGTGGGCGATCGTTATTGCGACCACGGCTGTTTGAGCGCTCTGGGCGTGCTTCGCCTGCGGCTTGGTCGGTGTTGCTCTTCTCACCTGCAGGCTTGCGGCGTGGATTACGGCGCTCTGTTTTCTGGCGTGCCTGAGTAGGGCGAACGCGAGCACGGACACGGGCTTCGCCACGTGTACGCCCAAACAAACCCTGTGTTGGCTCTTCCAAAATATCGAATTCGGCGTCGTCTTCGGCTACTCCCAATGCGTCGAGAGCGGCATTTTTTGCTTCGTCGATGCTACGACCTGTTGTTTCTACCCATTCCATGACTTCATCCTTCGTTCTGTGTTCACGTTAATAATTAGACTTTTAGTTTATTTCTT
>JBIKNT010000135.1:0-4805 GCA_044358465.1 Ilumatobacteraceae bacterium | reverse complement strand
GGCCACTTGAACTTCACAGCGAGTTGCAGCACCTGAGGCAACAACGTGCTTGGCTACCCAACGTGCTGCATAGGCACCTGAACGGTCGACCTTTGAAGGGTCTTTACCCGAGAAGGCTCCACCGCCGTGACGACCCATACCACCGTATGTATCGACAATGATTTTGCGACCGGTCAGCCCGGTATCGGCATGGGGCCCACCCAAAACAAACTTGCCTGTTGGGTTAACAAAGATGTCGTAGTTGTCGTCGAGGAACTGCGCAGGAATGACTGGGCGAATGACTTGCTCGATGAGGTCGGGACGAATGACGGTGTCGCGATCGGCTTCTGCAGCGTGTTGTGTAGAAATGAGAACGGTCTTCAAACGAACTGGCTTGCCGTCTTCGTAGTCGAACGTCACTTGGGTCTTGCCATCTGGGCGCAAGTATGGAATGGCACCCGACTTACGCACTTCGGTAAGGCGTTCTGCCATGCGATGCGCGAGCCAAATAGGAAGCGGCATGAGGTCGTCGGTCTCGTTGCATGCATAACCAAACATCATTCCTTGGTCGCCAGCACCTTGACTGTTCAAAATATCTTCGCCGCTTTTCCCCTTACGAACTTCTTCACTGGAGTCGACACCTTGAGCGATGTCGGGGCTTTGTGCGTCGAGGGTAACCATGACTCCGCATGTGTTGCCGTCGAAACCATAAAGGGCATTGTCGTAGCCAATTTCATTGATGACTGCGCGAGCAATGTCGGGAATGGGTACGTATGCATTTGTTGAAATTTCACCAGCAACGATGCACAAGCCCGTGGTGAGCAATGTTTCACAGGCAACACGAGCATGCGGGTCTTCAGTCAAGATGGCATCGAGCACGGCATCAGACACCTGGTCTGCCATTTTGTCGGGGTGACCCTCGGTCACGCTCTCTGATGTAAATGTGTACTTGCTCACGTGTGCTCCTGTATGCGATGAAGTGACTTCTCTACGCTATCTAATACGCGTTGCGCGATGGTGGTTTTACTTGCCAGGTCGACCGTCACGGGCTCGTCATATGCGCTGACAATGGTCACAGCATTGGTTTCATGCCCAAAACCCACCTCGGGCAAAGAGACATCATTAGCCACAATGAGATCGAGGTTTTTACGCTCTAACTTGCCCTGAGCATTAGCCACAAGGTTGCTGGTTTCTGCAGCAAAACCCACCAAGACCTGACCTGGACGTTTCATTTTCCCCAAGCCAGCCAAAATGTCGGGTGTTGCCTCAAGCACTATTGGCGGAACGCCATCTTCCTTTTTCCATTTACCATCGGCAATGGGAACAGGTCGGAAATCGGCTACCGCAGCTGCCATCACAATGACATCGGCACTTGGAGCAATTTTCTCAATAGCTTCTTGCATTTGCTGCGCGGTTTCTACCTGCACTTGGGTGACGCCCAGCGCTGGTGACATTTCGACAGTGGTGATGAGCGTGACGAGTGCACCGCGCGATGCCGCCGCGCGTGCGACAGCGTGACCTTGTTTTCCACTTGAACGATTGGCAAGAACGCGCACCGCATCGATGGGTTCACGTGTTCCCCCTGCAGTAACCACCACGTGCTTTCCCGACAGTGAACCATCACCTATCTGAGGCTGTAGCGCTTGCGTCATTACTTCAACAATGCTGTGCGTTGCAGCGAGTCGACCCTTGCCTACATCGCCGCCAGCAAGACGACCCTCTTCAGGAGGCGTAATGAAAACTCCACGACTGCGTAAAACAGAAATATTGTGCTGCACGGCAACGTGTTCCCACATCTCGGTATGCATCGCCGGGCACACCACCACAGGCGCTCGCGTGGCAATGAGGGTCGCAGTTAAGAGGTCGGAAGAAATGCCAGCGGCATAAGACCCAATGAGACGCGCAGTAGCTGGAGCAACGACGATGAGGTCGGCTTTTTGACCCAGGCGCGTATGAGGAATCACACTCTGGTCGTCCCACAACGAGGTATGCACAGGTTCAGACGACAATGCGGTGAGCGTTGTCTTACCAATAAAGTGCTCGGCATCGGGGGTCATGATGGTGGCAACATGCGCACCCGCATCGACCAAATAGCGAATGAGTTCTACCGACTTGTACGCAGCGATTCCGCCGCATACACCGACAACAATAAATTTGCCCGAAAAAATTGAAGACTCAGTCATGACACAACAGTTGTGGATCTTCTGACAGTGCCAACGGCGACTTACTCGGCGTTGTCTGGAGTGCTGTTCTCTGCTGCTTCAGCAGCGATTTCTGCATCGATAGCAGCCTGCTCTTGCGCAGCTGCTGCCCAATCGGTGAGATACACGTTGCCGTCGACTGCGTCGTAGTAGACGTCGTCTGGCATTTCAGTTTTGATGATTTTGTCGGCAGCGATTTCCTCAAAGGCAATGCTGATGGGCTTACGGGCCACCGAGCTCACCTGTGGTGGGATGGAGTTGCCCAAACCGTCGCCCAACTGATTGAAGTAGGAGTTGATTTGGCGCGCACGACGGGCACCCAGGGTGACGAGGCTGAATTTGGAGTCGACCCGATTGAGGAGTTCTTCAATTTTCGGATTGATCATTGAGTCATTTGCACGTGCCACGGGGGCCTCCAAGATGTGTAGTGAGAAAAACAGGGTCGACGAAGAGGTTCTATCTTACCGAGTAGTGCGCCGGTTACGTTCGTGGTGCAAAACTCGCAAAAGTTCCTGCAAAGTCAGCTCGAGATCGTCGTTGACCACTACATGGTCGGCGATAGCGATACCCACAGGTTCCTCTTCCTCCGCCTTGCGGAGGCGCTCTTCGACCTTTTGCTCAGGGTCTCCCCGACCCCGTAAACGACGCTGCTGCTCGAGGCGAGATGGAGGCAAGACGAATACAAGGACCGCATCGGGGTGGCTGGTTTTCACCTGTTGAGCCCCATCGACCTCGATTTCCAAAACAATGTCGTTTCCTGCCACTGGCTCGGGAGACGGGGTGCCGTAATAGTTGCCCAAAAACGAGGTCCACTCTAAAAATCCGTTGGCCGCAATGCGGTCTTGGAAATCTTCGCGTGAGACAAACACATAGGCGTTGGGATCTTCATTTTCCCGACGATCGCGCGTGGTCCATGACCGACTGAGCCATAGTTGTGGATCGCGCTTCACCAGAGCCTGAACAATGGTTCCCTTGCCAACGCCGCCTGGCCCCGACAGCACCAAAATGATGGGATCGCGTGACGCGCTCATTGTTGCGCACCTGTAAAGAGTGTTTTCCATTGCTCGCCAGTGATGGAAAGACAAGGATTGAGATAGTTGATACCCAGTTCATCGAGCGTGCGTCGGGCAGACACCTTTCCCATTCCAGGAACAGACTCGGCGACTTTCACCACGTAGAGCTCATGCAGATGTGGTTGATTGAGAATGAATTCGCCAACTAATGCGGCGCTCATTTCACCACGGGCAACAGCACGAACAAACTTTTCTCTTGCTTGCAAAACTTCAGCAACAGCAACCTCTACCTCTTGGAGAGTAGAGAAACTTGTGCCTTTCATGACTTAACACTACCGAAATCAGTAGCCCGAATAGGGAAATAGGCACACATCATCACGAGCGATGCGCCGCATTGGTGATTTCTGACCACCGAGACACTCCCTGTTTTCGTACCCATGCATGCATTTCATTCAAAACTTTCATTGCTGCATCGGGCCGTGCGAATGATGCTGTGCCTACTTGCACCGCATGTGCGCCTGCTTGCATCATCGCAATTGCATCGTTACCACTGGCGATACCGCCAACCCCAACAATGGGAATGTGCGGCATTGCCTTGCGCACGTCGAATACTGCGCGTAATGCAACTGGGAACATCGCTCGGCCAGACACTCCTCCACCACCATTTCCCAAAACCGGTTGCGCGGTATCGGTATTCAACAACATGCCCAGCAAAGTGTTGGTAAGGGTGAGCGATTCTGCGCCAGCTTCAACAACGCTCTCTGCAATAGCGATAAGCCGGTCGGTGTTGGGGCTCAATTTTGCCCATAGTGGTACACCAGCAACAGCACAGGCTGCAATGACGGTTGCGCTCATCTCGGCATCGTGGGCAATGATTCCCCCGCGACCTTCCAAGTTGGGGCAAGACAAGTTCACTTCGAGTGCTGTGATGCGGTGCGCAACAGGCGCAAGCATTTCGGCTGCTTGACGGTATTCCTCAACAGTGCGTCCCCAGATGCTCGCCACAACAGTGACTCCATGTTTCTCGCATTCAGGAAGATCTTTTGCAATCCACTCGGCAGTACCTGGCCCTTGCAACCCCACTGCATTGATCATTCCTGCTGGTGTTGGATGTACACGAGGTGCCGGATTACCAGGCCACGGGGTGGCGAATAATGACTTCGCCACTGTTGCACCAATTTGCGACATATTGAAATAGTGATTGAGTTCGGTGGAATGACCAGCAGTACCGGAGGCTGTGAGCACAGGCTGACGCAAGTGAACAGAACCAACCGATACACCTTCGGCACATTGTTTCTGTGCAAAAGATTTGAGGTGGCTATGCCTCATGCGATGCACCCACCTGGCTCGCACGTTGTCGACCGATCTGATGGAATTCCTGTAGCGAACACACCGTAATGGGGTGTTTCTTTTGCTCAATGAGTCCGCGGAACGCTGCCAGTGCAGCCTCAATGGTGGTCACCGACGAAACGTGATGAACGTTTGCAGCTTTACGAATGGCCTGACCATCGGAGCGAGAACCTCCACCTCGCGGCGTGTTCACAACGAAAGCAACTTCACCAGATTCAATCAGACCAACGGCAGTGTCGCTCCCTGTTGTTGACTCTGACAC
>JBIKNT010000134.1:0-4828 GCA_044358465.1 Ilumatobacteraceae bacterium | reverse complement strand
CGCGCATTTCTTTGCGGGTGCATTGATATAGAACGTTGTCGTTGTAGTCAACAATGTCAACTAGTTCCTCACCTGCATTACCCACGCCTTAAGTGTGCCACCATATGTATATGTCAAGCGCTTTATTTTCAGGTCGCCCCTCTGCTGATCTTGCCGAGGAACACGGGCAGAGTTCAGAACTGCAGGCCCAGGCATTGAGTTTTCAAAAAGATGCTGTTGCCTTACGGCGTTCCCTGCATCGTCATCCTGAAATTGGAAACAACCTTCCGGTAACACGTGAGCAAGTTCTCACCGCTCTCGATGGGCTTCCGCTTGACATCACGTTGCACAAAACAACAAGTGGTATTGCCGCTCTGCTCACTGGAGACAAACCAGGGCCGACAGTCTTACTCCGTGGCGACATGGATGCATTACCGATGCCAGAAGATACGGGGCTTGATTTCTCGTCGGTGAATGAAAACATCATGCATGCATGCGGACACGACACACATACCGCAATGATGGTGCAGGCCGCTCGTGTTTTGTCGCAGCGCAAGAGCGACATCACTGGGCGAGTGCTCTTCATGTTTCAACCTGGCGAGGAAGGTTATGCCGGCGCGCAGTTCATGCTCGACGAAGGTCTCCTGGACGTTCCAAAACATAAAGATGGAAGTGACTCGCCCATTACTGGTGCCTTCGCATTGCATATCGGCACCGAACTTCCTGTTGGCATGGTGGGTATTCGTGGTGGTTCCCTCATGGCATCGAGTGACAAACTCACTATCACCATCACTGGTGCTGGTGGTCATGCGTCAGCTCCGCATCGCGCACTCGACCCTGTGCCCGTTGCTTGCGATATTGTTCAAGCTCTGCAAACAATGGTCACGCGGCGCATTGACGCATTTGATCCTGCTGTTGTCACCGTTGCGAAAATTCAAGCAGGAACTGCCTACAACGTCATTCCAGAAACTGCATCAATCCAAGGAACTCTTCGTGCGGTGAGCGCTAAGACACGGAAGAATGTGCACACCTACATTGACCAAGTAGCAAACGGCATCGCCTCGGCACATGGTATGAAAGCCGAAGTAGATATTGAACTCGGTTACCCCGTTACCGTGAACGACCACCAATTCGCCAGTTTTGCCAGCGACGTTGCTACTGCTGTTTTAGGAGATCAAAAAGTTATCCAAATGCCTCACCCCGTTATGGGTGCAGAAGATTTCAGCTTTGTGCTCGAAAAACTTCCCGGTTCAATGATGTTTCTCGGTGGAACACCACCCGACAAAAACACGGCAACCGCTGCACCTAACCACTCGAACAGAGTGATGTTCGATGAGGACGCTATGGCAATAGGCGTATCTCTTTATTCAGCAATGGCTTTGCGCCATCTTGGCGTGCGCCTTACTTAATAACTAAAGCATTTGGTGGCGATGCAACGCCACTGGGCAAATTCAATGGTGCAGAAGTAAAGAAACCTTCATAGCGGCCATCGCGTGCGCAGTCGTCGGCTAATGCGTCGAGGTCAAACATTTCACCTAGCGGTAAACCCAGCATCGGCAAGATGAGTGTGTGCGTAAATATTTCATGCATACGCCGTTTGTCGGCACGCACTTCTGCTTGATGTTCGGGGGTGCTGTTCGCTCCGGGTGGCCACGCTTCAACCGCAGGGTTGTCGGCACCAAGCGCAGCAATATGCATGTTCCACAAAGCTGCAGCTGTTGCTTCACCTGAACGCAAACCTGGTGTTGCGAGGTCTCGCGGTTGTGCAAGGCGCGCGCGCACTTCATCACTTTGTTGTGTGTACCACTGCATCCAACCCGTACGCATGAGCAAAATATCGCCCTCGCGTAATTCAGTTCCTTGAGCTTCTAAACATTCCAAAAGTTCATGCGGCTCAATGGGGTCGGCGGTGTCGTGCTGCAACGGCCTGCCCACCTTGATGCGCCATCTGCCAACATCGGCCAACACCGCACGGCCAGCAATACCGCGCTGTGCCCAGTGATGCATGCCGTGCTCTTCATCGGGAATTCCGCCGTAGTGACCCGTCCCTTCTTCATCGGCTTGGGCTGCAAAGTTGCGAATATGTCGAAAGCCATCCCATTGGCTCGACGACTGAGTATTCCAACCATGCAACACGTCGTCATGGCTCGTGGCGCGGTCATCGCCTGTGACCTCATGTTCAAAGCCTTGACGCCCAAAGAGAGGCGGGTTTGGCTCGCGCATGTTCCAGTTCATTGCAAACACTGCACCGCGTTGCACCAGTTGTGCCGCTGCTGCCACTCGTTCAGGTGTCAGCAAATTAAGGCAGCCAAAGTACCGCGCACCTGGAGATGTCCAGACATCCCAAGAACTGGGTAATCCTCCGCGCAACGGCAATTCTGAATATTGGGGCAATGTGCTCTTGACCATTCCCTAGACCGTAGTGGGCTATTACGGTAGTAATTTCAGTGGACACTTCAACGACATCTCAACAGCCGCAACGCCCATTGCAGGGCTTGCGTATTCTCGATTTCAGCCGTGTACTTACCGGCCCCCATGCCACGCGCATGTTGTGCGACCTCGGTGCCGAGATCATCAAAATTGAACCACCCGATGGCGACCTCACACGATTCACCAACCCGCGGGTCAATTCCCTCTCTACATATTTCATTCAGCAAAATGTGGGCAAGAAAAATATTTCGCTCGACATGTCGAAGCCAGAAGCTGTCGACATCGTCAAAAAACTGGTGATGCACGCCGACATTCTCATTGAGAATTTTCGACCAGGTGTCATGAAAAAACTTGGCCTCGACTACACCTCGCTTTCTGCACTCAATCCAAAACTCATTTACGCGTCTATTACTGGCTACGGACAAACAGGGCCGTGGGTGCACCGCCGCGCATATGCACCAGTAGTTGGAGCAGAGTCGGGTCTTACCAATCATCAAGGCATGGCACGCGGCGGTCAATTTGCTAACGACCCGTTTTCTCATGCCGATGTGTACACCGCAATGGAAACGTGTGCGGCAGTACTTGCTGCGGTCATACAACGTCATTCAACTGGGCGCGGGCAATCAATTGATATTGCGATGGCGCAAACCATGTTGTATGTGAATGAACATGCACACGATGCTTTATGGGATGAGCCAACACCACCTGAACAAATTCGCTCTTTTGAACCTGGTAATTACCCTGTGCTCACTGCAGCAAACGGCGACAAGGTAGTTGTAAGTGGTCACCCAGGTGAGCGTGGAACATTCGATTTATTTTTCACAGCAATTGGTCGCACCGATTTGTTAACCGATCCAAAATTTATTGATGTGCCATCGCGCTTAGTGAACCTTGAAGAACTGCAAAGTATTTTGCGAGCATGGGCACTCACCATTCCCGATGCAACAGCAATTGAAGAAGCCCTTGCCAAACACAAATTGGCGAGCGGAAAAATTCGCAGCACACGTGAACTTGCCGATACCGATTGGGCTGCTGCCCGAGAGATCACAGTGGAAGTAAGCAACCGCGGCGGAGGCAAGGTGCGCATTCCTAATGCCCCATGGAAGTTCTCCGACGCCACCGTCACCACCGCTGGCAGTCCGAAATACCGTGGTGAAGATAACGCCTTGGTGCTGGGCGATCTCTTGGGTCTCTCGGCAGCAGAAGTTGATGCCCTCACCGAATCTGGAGTGTTGCAACGCCGTGTTCCGCCTGGCGCCACCCCGTAAGCCCCAAATGGTAGGTAGTACTTCCAAATAGTGTAAGTGTTGCCTAACACTTGCTAGGGTGAAGAAATGGGTTCAAGTTTCCTCATCACACTGCGCGAAGGCCTCGAGATTTCTCTCGTTCTCGCCATCCTCATTTCCTATTTGGTGAAAAGTAACCGCAGCCAAGAACAAAGTGCTGTTTGGCTTGGTTCGGGTATTGCAGCGCTCTTGTGCGTCGCTCTCGGGCTCGCCTTTCATCTCATCGCCGGTGGCTTAAACGGCCACGTAGAACAAGCCGTAGAGGGCGTTTTAGCCACTCTGGCAGCCTCTGTACTCACTTGGATGGTGTTCTGGATGCGCAAGAACGCCCGAACTTTAGGTGGCGAACTGCGGGCCAAAGTTGATGCGGCAACCACTACCCGTGCACTCGTGGTCATCGCCTTCATCGCCGTATTGCGTGAGGGTCTTGAAACAGTGCTCTTCCTTCTCAGCGCTGAAACGGCATCGACCTCAAGTGGCGAAGTTGTCCTTGGCGGCATCATTGGCCTCGCCATTGCCGCTGGACTCGGGTACCTCGTTTATGCCGGTGGCAACAAGCTCAACTTGAAGACCTTTTTCAATATCACCGGAATCCTCCTTGTCTTGTTTGCTGCTGGTCTTGCAGGCAAGGCAATTCACGAATTCCGCGAACTCATTGAATGGGAAGCGGGATGGCTCATTTCATCACCTTGGACCATCGCTTCCGGGCCTTTCAGTTCAGGTTGGGTGCACGACTTTTTGAAAGCGCTCTTCGGATGGGCTCCCACCCCCGAACGCCTGCGCGTTATTACATATTTCAGTTACTTAATTCCTGTGCTGTGGTTGTACCTTCGTAAGGAAGCTCCAGGGGGAAATAATGAACGCACAATTACCAGCAAAACCGCTCACTCGTCCAGCCACGCCTAAAGAAGTCACAGCCACTTGGCTGACAAAAGCATTGCAGTCGAGTGGTGTCATTCCTCCCGATGTTGAAGTTGCATCACTACGGCATGAACCGCTCGGTGGTGGCACTGGTGTGTTCGGTGTGCTTGCACGACTAGTCGTTGATTACACAGAAACAACAACCACTGCGCCAACACGCATGGTTCTCAAAATTCCCACCGCTGCGCCAGAAAATAAAAACGTTGCTCTTG
>JBIKNT010000133.1:0-4866 GCA_044358465.1 Ilumatobacteraceae bacterium | reverse complement strand
TCGGCCAAGATCATGCGTCGCACAACAGGCAAACGGTCGGGAGCCAAGAACATGTGCTCGGTACGGCACAAGCCAATTCCTTCTGCACCAAGTTCGCGAGCATTTTTTGCATCTTCACCGGTGTCGGCGTTTGCACGTACTGCAAGCTTGCCTTTACGAATTTCGTCGGCCCACTTCAAGATGATTTCAAATTCTTTTGGTGGCTTTGCAGCTTCAAGCTTCAATTCACCAACAACCACTTCGCCCGATGCACCATCGAGTGAAATGACGTCGCCTTCTTTGACAACGATGCCGCCAACAGAGAACTGCTTGCCTTCAATGCGAACAGCTTCGGCGCCCACAATGGCGGGGGTTCCCCAACCACGTGCAACAACTGCTGCGTGGCTCACCAGACCGCCGCGAGCGGTGAGAATGCCTTGCGACACCATCATGCCGTGCACATCTTCAGGGCTGGTTTCGTTGCGCACCAAGATGACTGCTTCGCCACGATCGGCTGCGTCGGCTGCGTCGTCGGCCGTGAAATAGACCTTGCCTACTGCAGCACCTGGTGATGCAGCAAGACCCTTGGTGAGCACAATGCCCTTGTTGGCGAACTGTGGATGCAACACCTGGTCGAGGTGGTCGGCAGTAACGCGCATGAGTGCTTCTTTGCGCGAGATCTTCCATGCACCTTTACCTTTGCCGGTGCCCTTGGTCATGTCGACAGCCATCTTCAGTGCTGCTGCGCCAGTGCGCTTGCCAACTCGTGTTTGCAACATCCACAATTTGCCCTGCTCAATAGTGAACTCGGTGTCGCACATATCTTTGTAGTGCTTTTCAAGGCGCAAGAAAATGGCCATGAGTTCAGCATGAATGACGGGGAACTTGCGCTTCAACGCTTCAAGATCTTCGGTGTTACGGATACCTGCAACAACGTCTTCGCCTTGTGCGTTGACGAGGAAGTCGCCGTATGGCTTGTTGTCGCCCGTTGCAGCGTTGCGTGTGAAGCCAACACCGGTGCCGGAGTTGCTATCGCGGTTACCAAACACCATGGCCTGAACGTTGACGGCGGTACCGAGATCGTGGCTAATTTTCTCACGCACGCGGTAAGCAATGGCACGAGAGCCATTCCATGAACGGAACACTGCTTCAATTGCACCACGCAATTGCTTCACTGGATCTTGCGGGAATGGCTTGCCCGTATGGTTTTGCACAATTTTCTTATACGAATCGCAAATTGCCTTGAGTGCAGCAGCAGGAATTTCTGCATCGGAAGCAACGCCGGCGGCCAAGCGTGCTTGGGTGAGTTCGTGTTCAAACTCTTCGCCCTCGAGGCCAAGCACAATGCGGCCGTACATGCTGATGAAACGACGATATGAGTCGTAAGCAAAACGCTCATCGCTTGCCTTGGCAAGACCAACAACTGTTTTGTCGTTCAAACCCAAGTTGAGAACGGTGTCCATCATGCCGGGCATCGAGAACTTTGCGCCTGAGCGCACCGACACCAACAGTGGGTCGGCAACATTGCCAAGCTTGCGTCCCATTTTCTTTTCGAGCGCAGCAACTTGCTTTGCGATTTCGAGGTCGAGGCCTTTTGGCCATCCACCTTTCATGTACTCACGGCATGCGTCGGTGGTGACGGTAAACCCATGAGGCACGGGAAGATTCAAGACGCTCATCATCTCGGCGAGGTTGGCACCCTTTCCACCGAGAAGGTCTTTCATGTCTCGTGGAGAACGGCGATGTTTGTGGTCGAAGGCATATACAAGTGGCACGGTAAAAGTCTAGAGGCGCAATGCCCATAGGCTCCAAGCAAATGTTGAAAGAACGCGGCACCCACTTCAGAAGCTTCACGCTCCTGGGCTTCCGCGTGGAAATTCGCCCCGGATTCATCATCTTCCTTGGGCTGGTTGTCTTTATTTATGGTGGTTCACTTGGTTTATGGGCTGCAGGAACACTCGCCGCCTTCACCCTTATTCACGAACTCGGCCATGCGCTCGCTGCGCGCGCGACCGGCGCACATGCCGAAATTTCACTCGACTTTCTCGCTGGCTATGCCTCGTATTTACCGAGTCGCCCCCTTGCCCGATGGGAACGCGCTGGCATCGCCGCCGCAGGGTCATTTGCCCAAGGAACTGTTGGCACGGCCGTCATGTTGATATTGGGGGCTAACCCCCTATCACGCAACGACATTTTGCGCAATGAAGCAACACTGACCATCTGGTGGGCCGGCATTGTTTTAGCTGTGGTCAACCTCATCCCCGTCATTCCCCTCGATGGCGGAGCAATTGTTTCAGCGGGTCTCGAAAAAATTGCACCACGCCGCGGGGCAAGTTTCATGATGTGGTTCAGCGTTGTGGCAACCTCTGGCGGGCTCGTTGCTGCGGTTGCTTTTGAAGAGGCCAGAAGCTTTCTTCCATTGGCCGCAATTCTTCTCGTGATGCAACTACAAATGTTCGGGTCACGTCAACGCAACAACGCGGCAACATCGGGTCTCTCGCAAACCGACTACACCGTTTTGGTGATGTCTGGCTTACAACGCGTTGGCAATCATCACGAGGCGGCAAAAATTGGAGCTGAAGCATTTCGCCAACAGCCCACTGCCCTCATTGCAGCAAAAATTTCACAATCGCTCACCGCGCTTGGCGACCACGACGGCGCTCAAGCATGGATGCGAGCAGCCGAACAAGCTTCGCTATCGCAGAAATAACTGCTTGTTGCGCCTGGTCTGCAAGCAAAACTAAGCGGGCTGAAGGGCCTCGCCGTATTCATTTGCACTGCGCGACATACGGGCAATAGCAACACTGCCTGCAACAGATGTAACAACGCCACAGTCGGCACCGTCAACCACAATGTGGTCGCCCACTTGTGCGCCAGTTGCAACCTCTACACGGCGCAACACGTGAGGCGATACAGCAGCACGTGAATCCATACGCTCAACAAGCTCTTGACCTGGGTAGCAACCCTTGGAAAAACTGACCGCGACACCAAGTAAGCCTGTTTCCCCTGGCACACAACCAGTTTCAATATCAATGCCCACCACTGGCCAACCTGCATTGACACGCAGACTGTGGAATTCGGCATTGCTCATTACGGTTGCGGAGTCAGCTGGGATATCGGCAACTGCTGGACCAACAAGATCTACAGCGTGCGATGTGGGCCACCAGGCTGCAACAACTGCACCCTCAGAAGGAATGCGACCAAGTGACTTGGCTACTTCTGACGCACCTTCTCCGCGAAGAGCTACACATTGCCACTGCACCACTTCAATAGTTGCTTGCACGCGAATCATAAATTTCTTGAGGCGCAACAACGCACCTTGCGCAGTACCTGGCTCCATGTCGAGCACAAATATGGTGTCTTCCAAACGCGAAATACGCAGTACTGCGTCTAACTTGCCGGTTGGCTGCAAGAGCAAGCTGTGCTGCGCAGAACCCACTGCCATTCCTTGAACACTTTGACTCAACTGCGAATGCAAGTATTTCTCTGCATCAACACCTTGCACAAGCAAGAAATCACGATCTAATCGCATCCACTGCACACTCATACCGAAGTTCCTCGCTGTTGTCGAGCCAATGTCATTCGTCGTGCTGCAGGTATTGCGGCAAGCAATGCTGCGGCCTTGTTGTGGCACTCTAAATCTTCATCTTCAGGAATGCTGTCGGCAACAATGCCGGCACCCGCCTGCAAACTGGCAATCCAAACTTTTTCACCAGCGGCATTTGTTACTGGCCGAATAAACATGGTGCGAATAGCAATTGCAGCATCAAGATTGCCGCTGAAATCGACATACCCCACCACGCCCGCATACGGTCCGCGCTTCACGGGTTCCAACTCATCGATAATTTCCATTGCTCGCACTTTTGGTGCGCCGCTCACGGTGCCAGCGGGCATGGTGGCACGAATAACGTCGATAGGCCCCAGACCTTGCTTCAATTCACCAGTGACCTGTGAGGTGAGATGCATGACGTGGCTATAGCGCTCGAGGGTCATGAGTTCTTCCACTACCACCGTGCCAAATTCGGCAACGCGCCCCACGTCGTTACGCGCGAGGTCGACCAACATGATGTGTTCAGCAACTTCTTTCGGGTTCTCGCGCAGTTCACCAGCAAGACGTCGGTCGTGTTCGTCGTCTCGGCCGCGCTTGCGTGTACCTGCAATGGGTCGGCTCACCACTTTGCCATTCATTAGCTGCACCATTGGTTCTGGCGAGCTTCCTACGATGCAGAGTTCTGGCTCACGCACAAAGTACATGTATGGGCTGGGGTTCACTTGCCGCAATACGCGATACACGTCGTATGGATCGGCGCCTAGTTCAAGGTCAAATCGTTGTGACAACACCACTTGAAAAATGTCACCGGAGCGAACGTACTCTTTGGCAACTTCAACAGCTTGTTGATACCTGCCATTTGGCAACGACGATTCCACCGATGGCAAAGCGTCGCCTGGCACTGGTGGCTCAACCGGACTGTACGGAAGTGGAAGCGAAATACGACGAATGGATTCTTCAATGCGCGCAACTGCAGCGTCGTATACCTCATTGAGATCGGCACCCACCGTGGGAACGCTTTCCAAAATAAACATCCGCTGGCGCCAGTGGTCGAATGCAACAAGCGAACCAATGATGCTCATGACCGCATCGGGTAGTTCACGTGGGTCGGGTGGCGTGTTGGGGAGGTTCTCTACTTCACGAATGACGTCGTAACCGAGGTACCCCACCAGACCACTTTGCAATGGAGGCAGATCTTCAAGAAGCGGCGCGTGATAGATGGCCAACAACGATTCCATTGCAGCCAAAATTCCTTGATTGGTGGGAACGCCTGCAGGCATGTTGCCCGAGGTGTGGATTACTCCGTCGCGCAGCACCATTTTTGCAATGGGGTTCTG
>JBIKNT010000132.1:0-4883 GCA_044358465.1 Ilumatobacteraceae bacterium | reverse complement strand
TGCCATGGCGACGCAAATGCCGGCATCGCCAATGCTGAATCGGCCGATTTACATTGGGTGCACATTGATGTGGTGCACACCTACGAGTTGCACCCAGGGTTTGCTTCCGCTTGGCCCAACTTGCACCCACTTGTTGTGGCATCTCTCGAGTGAGCACTTCTACAGCTCATAGCGACTATCGCATGGGTCGCAGTGACTGGTTGCTGCTTCTCATACCTGGCCTCATTTGGGGCTCCAGTTTCTTTTTTATTGCAGAGGGCCTCGATGCTTTTGAGCCGGCACTCATCACCCCCTTACGTGTTCTTTTTGGTTTCCTTGCTCTCATCGCAATTCCTCAATCACGCAAACACATTCCGAAAAAAGATCTTCCTTCTATTGCGTTACTCGGCGTGTTTTGGATTGCAATACCACTGAGCCTTTTTCCTTTCGCTGAACAACACGTGTCGAGCAGCGTGACAGGCATGCTCAATGGTGCAACACCCTTATTTGTTGCAACAGTTGCTTCGCTCATGCACAGACGCTTCCCACATCGCAACCAAGTTCTCGGATTGCTTGTTGGCTTTGGCGGTGTCTTGCTCATTGCAATTCCCACAGCGAACAAAACATCGTCAAGTGCATTTGGTGTTGTGCTCATTATGTGCGCCTTGTGCTGCTATGGCATCGCGCTGAACCTTGCGGTGCCGCTCCAACAAAAACACGGCGCGCTTCCCATTATTGTTCGGGCCCAAGTAGTGGCCTTCGTTCTTACCGCACCTTTTGGCATTGCCGCAATCCCCAGCAGCTCCTTCGCCTGGCACTCACTTTTTGCCATGGTGGGCCTTGGTGTTGGCGGCACAGGAATTGCCTATGCGCTCACCACCACCCTGGCGGGTCGAGTGGGCAGCACTCGCACATCGGTCACCACTTACATCATGCCCGTGGTGGCTTTATTCCTCGGGGCAGTCATTCGCAATGAGGCGGTGGCTGCGTTATCGCTTGTTGGTTGTGCCGTTGCCCTTGTTGGTGCTTTTCTCACCAACCGCACGCGCAAGTAGACCACCTGGCATCTATTTCACTAAGGTGACACCATGAGCGAACTTGTCATTCCACGCTTCGGCGAACTTTTGTCTCCTTATATCTCACAGGTTCCACCAGAAATTACCCCCCGCTTTCTTGCGCTGCTTGAGCGAGGTGCAGCATCGCGCTATCGCGGTTGGGCCGAAATGCTTCCGGAACATGCTGAAGGTCTCATGAAGTGTTCTGAAGCAGAAGATGAAATTGCAAACCGCATTGAAGGCGCATTTCATTTAGACGAATCGTTGCGCGAGAAGTTGGAAGCTCCACTTCCCGGCGCACTCGATACGTATTACGAAGTGTTTGCTCAATTTTCCGTATGGGATCAACTTCGCATTCAGGCCAACGCAGAGCGTCAAGGTGCGGGTGCATGGCAGCGAATTGCGGCAACACACCCCGACCCACAAGTGATTGAAGTGTTGAATTCGTGTTCAGCTCTCGAGTTAGAAAGTGCCGACTACATGGACGCACTTATCGAGGCTCACGCACCCGATCGCGTTTCTAACTAAATAGAGCTGGTGGAATTTCAGTTTCGCCGGCTTCAATTCCAGCGACAATACGCTCGGCAACCGATGCTGGGCTGAGGCCCTCTTTCATTGCAGGAGCTTGACCGTACAAAGGTCGTGTGGCTAAACCAGTTTCAGTGTGTGGTGGCCGTGCGTCGAGAACACTAATTTTCCTTGAACGCAATTCGCGGCGCAACACTGCACAACTTGCCGACAAACCTGCTTTGGCAGCGGTGTAGGCGGCCATACCCAATGTTGCAAAATCGACCACAGCACCTGTGATGACTGTGATGTTTCCACCTTCGCGAATATGCGGAACGAGGTCATTCAGAACCTGCAAAGGCGCAATGAGGTCTACGTCGATGAGTTGTGCCACCTCAGCACTATTGAGTGTTCCATGAACACCAAAGCCCACAAGTCCGCTGGCAATAATGACTCCATCAACACCATCGTGTGCAACTACTAGTTCACACAACTGGCGGCGCGCATCTTCGTTGGTGATATCGAGTCCGAACGGGCCACTCTTCGCAATGGCAATGACCTCGGCGCCTTTTTCATTTAAGGCTGCAACGAGTGCACTGCCGAGCCCGCCACTTGCACCAATTACAAGAAATCTTTGATTACGCAATTCCGTCATGCGGCGAGTCTTGTTGGTAGTGGTTGACGAACACGAACTGTGCGCCAACCACTACCTGACAAATTTTTCTAAAACAGACCGTCAGTGAGCATCGGGCCAATAATGCGAGCACCTTCTTCTGATGCAGCGAGTGCTGCAAACATCACCAATGCGCCACCGGCCATTGAGATGTTTTTGAAGAATGCAATTTGTTCCATTTGCTTTTGCTGTGGGTCTGTCTGCTTCCAGAAGTCGTGAAACATCACAGCCATCATGACGAGCAGAACAGCCAGCACTAATGCGCCAAGGTCGGCGTATACGCCGAGAATGAGCGAAGCGGCCGCCAGCAGAAATAGAACACCAGACAAAAGTACCGAAGCTTTTGCAGCAGGAACTTTCTTGAACTGGGCATAGCCAGTCATATGTTCGGCTTTGGTGATGTGATTGATGCCTGACGCAACGAAAATAAGCGCGAACAAAACACGTCCAATAACGAGTACTGCATCCATGGGATCCTCCAAATAAATGAATCACCCCGCCTGTGGACAGATTAGTAACTACTTCGGCTGATATCCGCCATGCTTCGTGCCAACCGATGGAGGCTCATACAAATACGGGGCCGGAAGCTCCATACCTGCATCGGCCAGGCGCCAGCCCCACTGGCTGGAAACAAGCCAATGCTTGGCTTTCCAGGTTCCGTCACCAGCAGGAACGAAGGTTCCTTCGTAAATGCCGCCCTGGTTTCCCCAGGCAATAGTGGTGACGAAATAAGCCGTCACTTGAGCCTCGGTGGAGTCTTCATTCACTAGCACCGACACGTTGGTGGCGTTGTGGCGGTGACCATCGGCCTTAATGGGGCCGTACACAGCACGAATTTTTTCTTCGGTGTCGAGCAACAAGTTCTTGCCGCTACCTGGCGGATAATTAGCGACTTCGAGCACCACGTTTTTCGTGAACACTTCGTTGATGAGCAAATCGATGTTGTTGTTGTCGATTGCATGGAAATAACGATGAAATGCATAGCGAACTGCTTCGGTTGCTTCAAGACGCGCAACACGCTTTTCTAGATCACTGCTCATTGGCCCCCCAGTATTGGTGAATAATCCCATAATAAGCCAAGTTCACACCGAATGGTGAGTTGGAAATGCACAGTAGAATTGCCTAGTGCCACCTCAGGAACACGCAAAAGACGCTACCCAGCATACGCAAAAGCTCAATGAGCTAGTTTCGGTACCCAATAGCCAAGATGATTTCGACAATGCCCAGCGGGGCTTTATTGCGCAATGGCCAGGTGGCCGCGTTGAAGACGAACAAGGCCGCATGGTGTACGACATCAGCCGCTACGAATTCATTACGCAAGACTCCCCAAGCCCCAGCACCGTTAACCCCAGTTTGTGGCGCCAAGCGCAGCTCAATGTCATTCATGGTCTCTTTGAAGTAGCGCCCAATGTGTGGCAAGTGCGTGGCTACGACATTTCAAACATCACTTTCATTGCAGGCGATACCGGCTGGGTTGTGATCGACCCACTCACGAATGAAAATACCGCTCGCATTTCACTTGAACTAGCAAACAAGCATTTAGGTGCACGACCCGTTACTGCGGTCATCTACACCCATTCTCATGTCGATCACTTTGGCGGCGTACTCGGAGTCACTACCCAGGCCGATGTTGACGCTGGCAAGTGCAGGGTCATTGCACCTGAAGGGTTCTTGCATGAAACGGTTTCCGAAAATGTCATTGCCGGCCCCGCCATGGCACGACGCAGTGGTTACCAATTTGGACCACAACTCCCTGCTTCACCCACTGGTCACATCGATTCTGGTTTAGGAAAATCAGTCCCCCTCGGAGCGCCGGGGCTCATTGCGCCTACCGAAGACATCACATATACAGGTGAAGAACTTGTTGTCGATGGCGTACGCATTGTTTTCCAACTCACGCCAGAAACTGAAGCACCTGCGGAAATGAATTTCTTCTTTCCCGATCATGGATGGTTGTGCATGGCCGAGAACTGCACGCACACCATGCACAACCTTGTACCCATTCGCGGTGCACAAGTGCGAGATGCGCTCAGCTGGTCGAAGTACATCAATGAAAGCATTGAACTCTTTGGTGCAAACACTTCGTTGATGTTTGCATCACACCATTGGCCACGATGGGGAAACACCGACATTGTTCACTTCCTCACGCTGCAACGTGACCTGTATCGCTGGATGCACGATCAAACAATGCGCCTTGCAAACCACGGCCACGTTGCTTCTGAAATTGCCGAGATGCTCACGCTGCCAGAAGACTTTCTTGAGCACAGTCATACTCGTGGTTACTACGGCGACCTCGTGCACAACGTCAAGGCTGTTTACCAGCGGTACCTCAGCTGGTACGACGCCAACCCAGCCAACCTTCACAAATTGCCACCAAGTGATGCAGGCAAGAAATACGTTGAACTAGCCGGAGGCGAAGCAGCCCTTTTGCTCAATGCCCGCAGCGCATTTGAGCGTGGCGAGTACCGCTGGGTTGCAGAGTTACTCAACCATCTCATTTTCGCCAACCCCGAAAATGCTGAAGCACGTCACTTGCAAGCCGACACATTTGAACAGTTGGGCTACCAAGCTGAGTCTTCTACCTTTCGCAATTCGTATCTCATGGGTGCTCAAGAACTTCGCCAAGGTCCGCCTCCAGCGGCCCGAACACAAATTCGCGCTAAAGGTTT
>JBIKNT010000131.1:0-4887 GCA_044358465.1 Ilumatobacteraceae bacterium | reverse complement strand
GTTGCATGGGTAACGCACAGCGTGGCCGACGGTAACGATGCTCGTGGCTGGTTGTTAACCCTGCTCACCACGGCATGGGGTCTGCGTTTAGCAACGTACTTGTCGTGGCGCAACATTGGTCACGGTGAGGACTATCGCTACAAGGCAATGCGCAAACACCATGGCGCGAAATTCCCGCTCGTGAGTTTGTTCACGGTGTTCATCTTGCAAGGTGTGTTGATGTGGTTGGTGTCGTTGCCGGTACAACTGGGTCAGGTATCTCGGGGCCCAGATATTGGCGTGCTGGGCATCGTGGGTATTGCATTTTTTGCTGTTGGACTTTTCTTCGAAACAGTTGGCGACATTCAGCTGGCTCAGTTCAAGGCCAACATTGCAAACGCTGGAAAAGTAATGCAAACGGGTCTTTGGAAATACACGCGTCACCCCAACTACTTTGGCGATGCGTGTGTGTGGTGGGGTCTTGCACTCATCGCCGCCGAAGCAGAAATTGGTGTTGTGGGAATCGTTGGTGCGGTGGTCATGAGCATTCTTCTGCGCAAAGTTTCTGGTGTCACGCTTTTGGAAAAGAGTTTGAAGAAGCGCAAAGAGGGCTACAACGAATACGTTGCGCGCACTAGTGCCTTTATTCCCCGGCCGCCCAAAAAGATTTAAGAGCGAGATGCAGCAAAGGCTGCAGCAAGATCATTGCGCAGGTCGTCAACATGCTCAAGGCCTACCGAGATGCGCATGAGTCCGTCACTCGCGAGAGCGCCGGTCAGCGACTCTTCATCGAGCCCGAAATGAGTACTCGTTGCTGGATGGCAGATGAGCGTTTCGGGTCCGCCCAATGAGGTGGCAGGTCGTACGAGTTGTAGTGCGGAAATGAAAGTGCGACACGCATCGATGCCGCCAGGAATGTCGATGGCAAACACCGAACCAAATGAACTCATTTGACGCGTGGCAAGTTCGTGTTGTGGGTGACTTGCAAGACCGGGGTAGTACACCTTGTTGCACTCCGCTTGTTGTTCACACCACGCCGCAAGTTGCATAGCAGAGGCGCATTGTCGTTCGTGTCGCACAGGAAGGGTGCGAATACCGCGCAACGCATTGTGGGCGTCGTATGGTGAAGCAGTTGCACCATGCAATACCGAATAGGCCCAAATGGCATCGATTAATTCAGCTTCTCCGGCAATAACGCCCAACAAAGCATCGTTGTGGCCGCCAATTCCTTTCGTAGCTGAATGCAAAGAAAGGTTCACACCGTGCGCTAGCGGTTGCTGGCTCATAGGTGTAGCAAACGTGGAGTCGACAACTGTGAAGGGAACTGCAATGGCGCCAAGTTCGGCAAGGTCAGCAAGTGCAAGTGCAGGGTTCGCCGGAGTTTCGGCAATGACCAACATGGTGCGTGGTGTTCTTGCTGCCGCAGTAAATGCGCCCGGAATAGTGGCATCGACAAAAGTGACGTTGATGCCCATGCGCCGAACGGGGCCGTTCAAAAATGCAATGGTTCCGCCATACAACTGTTGTTGGGCCACAATGTGGTCGCCAGGGGAGCAGAGGGCAAAAACCACGCTGGCGAGGGCACCCATTCCTGAGCCAAAGGCCAAAGCGTCTTCGGCGCCTTCAAGTTCGGCAATGGCAGTTTCAAACTGGCGCACGGTGGGGTTGGTGTAGCGGCTGTAGAGCTTCGAGCGCCGGCCAGCAACAGTCTCGTTGTGGGTTTCATCGAGCCCAGAGCTCGACCAGGTGGTTGAGGTAGAGATATCGCTCGCCAAGGAACGGGCGCCGTTGCGCCCCGTTGTGATTGCTGTGGTGTCGCGGTTTTTTTCAGCCACGAGGGAAGCGTACTGCTGTGATGGTCGCCTCATACGGGAAGTCGGTGGAAACCCGACTGAATTGGTAGGATTTAGGCATGCGTCCTGGAATCACCGGTCTTGAAGACGAGGCCATCACCATTATTCGTGAGGTAGCAGCGTGCTTTGAGCGCCCTGTCATCTTGTTTTCTGGGGGTAAAGACTCTGTCGTCATGCTGCACGTAGCAGTTCGGGCCTTTGCTCCTGCCAAATTGCCCTTCGCCATCATGCATGTCGATACTGGCCACAACTTCCCTGAGGTCATCGAGTTCCGCGACCGATGCCTGGCTGGCTTTGGTCTCGACCTCACCGTTGCATCGGTGCAGGCAGCAATCGATGCTGGCAAGGTGGCCGATGCGCCGTCGCGCAACCCTCTGCAAACCGTTGCCTTGCTCGATGCCATTGCCGAGAACAAGTTCGATGCAGTGCTGGGTGGAGGTCGTCGCGACGAAGAGCGTGCGCGCGCCAAAGAGCGTGTGTTCTCGCACCGCGACACCTTTGGCCAGTGGGACCCAAAGAACCAGCGCCCGGAGTTGTGGAATATTTACAACACGTCGTTGCGCCCCGGTGAGCACTTCCGTGTTTTCCCCATTAGCAACTGGACCGAGCTCGATGTGTGGAGCTACATCCAACAGCACGATATTGAATTGCCCAGTTTGTACTTCGCACACAGGCGCCCCGTGTTTCGTCGCGACGGCATGCTGATGGCCGAAACTGAATTCCTTCACGCAGAAGCCGGCGAAGAAGTATTTGAAGAGCAAGTGCGTTTCCGCACAGTGGGCGACGCCACTTGTACTGCAGCCGTTGAGTCTTCGGCGGTGAGCATTGCTGATGTTGTTGCCGAAACATCTATCGCTCGTGTTACCGAGCGAGGCGCAACTCGTGCCGACGACAAAATTTCTGAAGCTGGTATGGAAGATCGCAAACGACAGGGGTACTTCTGATGCGTCAGTTACGTTTCGCCACTATTGGTTCTGTCGACGACGGAAAGTCAACGCTCATTGGGCGTTTGCTGTATGACTCGAAGAGTATTTTTGAAGATCAGTTAGAACACGTTGAAGCCGTCAGCAAGCGCCGTGGCGATGAGTATGTCGACTTGTCACTACTCACCGACGGTTTGCGTGCCGAGCGCGAGCAGGGCATCACCATCGACGTGGCACACCGTTATTTCGCAACACCTGCTCGTTCGTTCGTCATTATGGACTGCCCAGGGCACGTGCAATATACGCGCAACATGGTCACAGGTGCATCAACAGCAGACCTCGCCATTATTCTCATCGACGCTCGTCATGGGGTAGTAGAACAAACCCGCCGTCACAGCATTCTCACATCGCTACTTGGTGTGCCACACCTCGTGGTGTGTGTGAACAAAATGGACCTCGTTAACTACAGCGAAGAGCGTTTCAAAGAAATTCGTGAAGACTTCGAAAGCTTTGCGGCACGCTTGAATTTGCATGATGTTACTTTCTTGCCAATTAGTGCATTGAAGGGCGACAACGTTGTTGACCGCACTCCAGACCTCGGCTGGTTTGAAGGTCCAACGCTTTTGCATCATCTTGAAAATGTGTACACCGCAAGCGACGACAATCGCATCGATGTGCGCTTTCCTGTGCAGTACGTCATTCGCCCTCGCACCACAGAACATCACGACTATCGCGGGTACGCCGGCACTGTCGCTGGTGGTATTTTGCGCGTTGGCGATGAAATTGTTGTGTTGCCCAGTGGGTTGTCGAGCACCATCACGGGTATCGATTCTGCTGATGGCCCATTGACTGAAGCCGTTCCCGGCGCTGCAGTCACCATTTTACTTGCCGACGATTTGTCGGTGACGCGAGGTGACATGATTTGTCGCCCACACAACCGCCCGCGTGTTGTGCAAGACCACGAAGCAATGCTGTGCTGGCTCGACTCAAATGCGCAGTTGCAAACAAACAAGTTGTACACGCTGAAGCACACCACGCGTTCCACGCGCGCCAAAGTGAGCGAAGTGCGTTATGTGCTCGATATTTCGGAACTGCATCGCAAAGAGCCCACCGGGCCTTTAGCTATGAACGATATTGCGCGCGTAGTAATTCACACGGCAGAACCTCTGTTGCGTGACGACTACGAACACAACCGTGTAACGGGCTCTTTCATTTTGGTCGACGAGTCAACGGGTGCAACCGCAGCGGCCGGCATGTTGTTGCCGCCTCGCGAGTGACCACAGACAAAACGCCTAAGCCCACGGGCGATATTCGTTGGCACGAACACGCCATCACCCGCGAAGATCGTTGGGCAAAGCAAAACAGCCGTGGCTGCACTTTGTGGCTCACTGGGCTGTCAGGTGCAGGTAAGAGCACCATTGCTAACGCCGCTGCGCATCAGCTCTTTGCGGGCGGTGTTCCTGTCTATGTTCTCGATGGCGACAACTTGCGTCATGGCCTCAATGTTGACCTTGGTTTTAGCGACCAAGACCGGGCAGAAAATGTGCGTCGCGTAGGAGAGGTCGCGCTCCTTTTAGCCGATGCCGGCTTCGTTGTTTTCGTCCCCATCATTAGCCCCTTTTTCGCAGGTCGTCAGGCAGTACGCCAACGGCACGAATCGTCTGGCCTGGGCTTTGCCGAGGTGTTTATAGCTACCTCGGTAGAAGAGTGTGCGCAGCGCGATACCAAAGGTTTGTATGCCAAGGCGGCCAAAGGTGAACTCACGGGTCTGACGGGTGTCGACGCTCCGTATGAGGCTCCACGTTCACCCGAGATGACCTTGCTAACGTCACAACGCAGTGTTGAAACATGTGCAGAGGAACTCCTCTCTGGCATGAGCCACCTGTGGAGTTGACGTCAAAATGTTCTCAAAAAAACCTTACGTATTCACAGAACGAGCTCTCTTCGTTGGCCATACCCTGGTTGCGCCATCGCTAAAGGTGATGTACGTGCCCACCACAAAGGCGGCGTGTAGTTCCATCAAATTGATGCTTGCCGAAGCCAACGGCTCGTACAACATCGACAATGCTCGGTGGTTACACAGCCCCAATATCTCGTTGTCACAAACCATTCACGAAATAGAAGTGAGTGGT
>JBIKNT010000130.1:0-4889 GCA_044358465.1 Ilumatobacteraceae bacterium | reverse complement strand
CACTGGCATGGGCCGGGCTGAGGGCAGTTGGGCGCAAGCCCGAGTAGGCTCGTCTTATGGCCTTACCAGGCGAACACCACCCAGCATTTGAAGAATACTGCGAGTGCATCTACGAACTTCTTGAAGAAAACGTAGAAGTCATTCAAGCGCGCATTGTTGAGCGCCTCCAAGTTTCACGTCCCTCTGTGTCTGAAATGATGAAGCGGATGGAGGCTGAGGGCCTCATCTCGATTTCTGGTTCCACCATCGCTCTCACCGAGACAGGTGAAAAACTTGCTCAGCGCACTGTTCGCCGCCACCGCATTGCCGAAAGATTCCTCACCGATGTTTTGGGTCTGTCTTGGGCGCAAGCTCATCATGAAGCCGGTCGCTGGGAACATGTCATGTCATCTGAAGTGGAGATGGCAATGGACCGAGTGCTCGGCAACCCCACAACTTGCCCACACGGCAACCCCATCCCTGGTTCGCAGTACCTCGCCGCTTTAGTAATGCGTTTAGTAGACGTGGCTCCTGGCCGCGGTTTTACCGTCGACCGCATTCCTGAAGAACTCGAGTTCACTCCTGGGTTGTTGGAGTTTTTGGAAACCGCCGAAATTCATCCAGGTAAATCAGGAACGGTGTCTGCCACATCACCCGATGGAAGTGTCACTGTAGAAATCGATGGCCAACGCATTGGTGTTGGCTCTTTTGCTAGTGCCCGAATCTTGGTCACAGCACAGTGAAGAAATCCGTTCTTCTTTGCCTCGGCGCTATCGCTCTGCTGAGCAGTTGCGCCACCACATACAACAGTGGTGCAAATGCACCTGCAACAACTACTCCTAGTGCATCTACTACTACAACCATTCCTCGCGGAAGCACTGAAGAGTTATTTGCACAATTACTAGAGACCGGCAAAGAAGTGGGAAATGACGTTGCGCAAGGCGACATGCGCACTGCGCGCACAAAACTTGCCGACATCAGAGCCATCTGGATAGGCATTCAGCCACAAATTGACGATGCTTCACAAGATCTTCTTGACGACACGCAACGCATGATTAATTTGTTTATCACTGCGGTGGAACGCAAACGTCCTGCCGATGCCGACAAGGCAATGCGGTTTCTGCCGAGTCTTATTTCTGCACTAGCGAATTAGTACACCATGCACGGCGGCAATGGCCGATGGTGAACAACGGTGAGACGCTGAGTAGGCCGCGTGAGCGCAACATACAAAGCACGCAAACCCAGAGTTTCAATTTCCACAATGTCTTGTGGTTCAACAACCACTACGCCATCGAGTTCTAAGCCTTTCACCAAACTCACTGGCACCACGGTGAGACCCGTATCGAGTGCTGTGTTTGCTGCTTTGCCGTGGGTCATGCCAGCTGCACTCAGCGCATCAGAAACAGCAGCCACCATGTTGTCGGGGCAAACAACAGCAACGTTGCCTGCTGGGAGTTCTTCAATGAGTGCTTTGGTTTCTGCGGTCACGGCATCGAGCAAGGTGTTGCCGCTTTGTGCAGCATCCACAATGCGCGGGCCAGCATCGCCTTCACGCACCGATTGCGGCGAGCGCAAACCTGGCGCCGCAGCATGCATCACCTTGTCGGCAAGTTCCATAATTTGAGCCGGAATGCGATAGCCCACAGAAAGCCCCACCACTCGCTGTTCGCGGCGATCGGGCAAATGCTTCAGAACATCGGCCCATGATTCTGGTGCAAGTGCTCCTGTAGCTTGGGCCATGTCGCCCACAATGGTCATGGAGCCATTGAGTGAACGTCGCGAGACCATTTGTAACTGCATTGGTGTGAGGTCTTGCACTTCGTCAATCACGATGTGTCCGTAGGTACGAATTTCATCTGATTCGTCAATTTTTCCATTTTTACCAGGGAGCGGACCAAGCACTTCAAAGGCATCGTCGAGCACCGCAACATCGTGTTCACTGAATCGTGCCGACTCAATGTCTTGTACGCGCTCTCGATACAACGATGTGTACTCTGCTTCGCTCAAAATATTCTCTGCTGCTAAACGCAACAATGCTTTTGAGCCATAAAGATCGTTGAGCAACTGAGCAGGGGTGAGCAATGGCCACATCCGCTCCATTGCAATGCGGAATTCAGGCAATGGTCGCAACGATTCTTTCAACTCAGAAAGAGAGACACCTGGGTCGCGCCACGATGCACCCAGGGCCTGCAGCACTTCTGTTTCCACCCATTTCCGTGCTGCGTTGTGTCGCCGAAAGCGACGTCGACCTTGGCGCACAATGTTGGCTGCATCTTGTGCGCTCAAACGCACGTAGCCCGATCTAAAAGGCAGCTGTAAGTTGTCGCGCAACGGCCTCTCGCGGTCGCTCACTGCCTTCGTGATGACCTTCGACATACGCATGTCACCTTTGACGCGTGCGGCAAGCACCGAGTCGCGTGCGCCATAGGTAACACTGGGCACGAGATCGCTCAACACCACTTGCAGTACACCTGCTTCACCCAAGCTGGGCAGTACGCGTTCGATGTAACGCAGAAACACGCGGTTCGGGCCAATGACTAATACGCCTTGCGCTTCTAATGGAAAACGAAATGTGTAGAGCAAATACGCAGCGCGATGTAAAGCAACAACAGTTTTTCCTGTTCCTGGCCCACCTTGCACTACCAACACGCCGGCTTGCGGTGAGCGAATGATTTCGTCTTGTTCGCTTTGAATGGTGGCCACAATGTCGCCAAGTTGACCCGTGCGCCCACGTTGCAATGCAGCCAGCAACGTGCTGTAGCCACGCAAGTTTTGTTGCGCACCACCTTCAGTTGTTGTGGTGGGGCCATCGCTGCCAATACCCACATGGCCTTGTCCAAAAAGTTCGTCTTCAATACCCAGCAACTCGTGACCCTGCACTGAGAAGTGCCGACGACGCGCCAACCCCATCGTTTCACGACCTGTGGCACGGTAAAAGGGTTCAGCAACGGGTGCACGCCAGTCAACAACAACTGGTTCGCGATTTTGATCAGACACCGCTAAGCGTCCGATGTGAAAGCTCTCGAGCACATCGGGGCTTTCGGCAAATCGATCGATGCGTCCGAAAACTAAAGCGGCATCGCCAAGGTCGAGTGCCGTTAAGCGATTCACCAAAGCTTCGTCGAAAACATCGCGCTCGTAGCGGGCCTGAAAGGTTCCGCCACGGCCTGCTTCGCTCAAGTCACGCAATTTCCAAGCATCGGTCTTGCTGAGTTCTAGGCATTCATAGGCATGGTCAATAAACGCCTGTTCTGTTGCGATATCGGGATGCTGTGCGCTCATAAATGACCTGATTTTGGGGTGTTGAGAGCCTACCTGCCCAACTTCACACAATGACATTGACTATGAGACACCATTCCATTGCCCTATTTCGACAAAAAACCTCTCTCTTTTCTGCAATATGCTGGGCACACCTTTGTAGGGGAAGGGCACCTTCCTCTATGCGCGCGCCACTTCTTCTTCTTTCCACATGTGTCTTTGCCCTCGGCATAGGTGCTCCTGCACGCGCTCATCGTGCGCCCGCCGATGTAGACGTGACTGGCAACGTGGTGGGCAACACCATTATGGCCGGGGTCACTTTTAACTCCGACAGCAGCGCCACAGAATCGCGATGCACGTGGAACACCACTGTCATTTCCGACGGTAAATACGAACCATATTCATTTACTGTTCGCAATGGCATTACCTACCGTTGGTACGTACGTACCTGTGCACCTGCCATTGCTGGGCAGCCATTCGCTCTCAGTTTCCACTGGATTCCGGTGATCTCCGAATCGACATTGGCGCAACAAGCATCGGCTCACTCATGGAATACCTTGCCTGTTCCTATTGTGAACACCGCACCACCCGTGCAGCGAGCACTGGTGAAGTTACCCATGTGGTGGTGGGTAACAAGTAATTCGTGGCGCACTATTTCCACCACTGCATGGATACCTACGCCGCGCGGAATAGTGACCGTAACAGTGACCGCTAAACCCAACACTCTCTTGGTGAACCCAGGTGATGTGAAAGCAGCCAACAACGGAAAATTCACTTGTTCTGGTCCGGGCAAAGCATGGCGTGAGAGCGATGGTGACGACGCAAAAAGCAACTGCATGTACACCTACGCACACAGCTCTTCACGCAATACATGGAATGCAAGCGTTGCCATTCGCTGGTCTATTACGTGGAAATCAAACCTTGGTAAAAAAGGAACTCTTCCTTCGGTTACCACTACTCGTCGCATACCTGTGGTGGTCGGAGAAATTCAGGCGCTCGTTACTGAGTAGGCGACACGGGACGCACGGGGCGGTGCCACACAGCCGAGTACGCAACAACAGAGATACTTGACCCATCGTCACGCGACCGCACTGTGGCGTCTCCATCGGCAATGACCGTGTGATCGTCGAACTCCTCTGCCCCGCCAATGTGTGGTGGCCAAAGTAACGTTGCTTTTCCATTAGCCGCCACGTTGTCGGCACTGCGCTTCCCCACCGCTGCCACCAAGGCGTTTCCCTCAGACACAAAGACCACTGCCCGGAGGTGGGGCTCACCGTTGGGGCTCACGGTAATGAGGTACCCAAAGGGTCTGCGGGCCACCGCTTTTGCCAAGTTGGCTGGATCTATCGTCACACTCACGCTCTACAACCTATAGTGGCGCCGTGACTTCCTCTCGTGACCTCATCATTTTGGAACGCCGTTTTGTGAATGCCCTCGCTGCCACCAGCGATGAAGCCATTACCACAGCGGCTCTAGCCCTCGAAGAAAACCTGCAAACAGTGCTGGCTCAAAGCGCAGGCCTGAGTGATGGCGCCTTTGATGACCCCGACACCCTGGCAAGTGCCATTCGTGAAGGGGCTACTCGTCGTAAATGTGCTGGCGACGTGTGTGTTGTTTTATGTGAACCCTGCACGCAGCACTGTATTGAAGTT
>JBIKNT010000015.1:0-15563 GCA_044358465.1 Ilumatobacteraceae bacterium | reverse complement strand
CCTGCACCGAATACAGCGGAGACCTCACCGCACTGTTGCGCAAGCTTGGCAGTGAAGATGTCCTGCAATTACTCGTTGAAGGTGGTCAGCGTGTAGCCGGTGCATTCCATCGTGCTGGCTTAGTTAATCGATACGTATTTCACTTTGCCCCGGCCATTGCCGGTGGCGACAATGCTCCCGGAATATTCAGCGGCGACGCAGTTGGCGATATCGCCGACATGTGGCGCGGCACTATTTCATCAGTTCAACAACTCGATACCGACATTGAAGTCGTTGTTGAGGTGCGAAAGGAAAAACAATGAACAGCACTGCATTACAACCCCAAGACAATGGGTTTGCTTCTATTCCCGAAGTGCTCGCTGCAATTGCGCGCGGCGAAATGGTGGTCATCGTTGACGATGAAGATCGCGAGAACGAAGGCGACTTCATCATGGCTGCAGAATTTGCCACACAGGAAAAACTTGCTTTCATTGTGCGCCACTCCACGGGCGTTGTGTGTGCACCACTCACCGGTGAGCGTTGTGATGAACTTCGTCTTCCCGCCATGGTCGACCAAAATACAGAAAGCCACCGCACAGCCTTCACCGTGTCGGTAGACCTCATGGAAGGAATTGCAACAGGTATATCTGCTGCCGACCGCGCAGCAACATTGCGAGCACTCTCTGACCCCACGGCCAACTTTGCGGCTTTTGCTCGGCCCGGGCACATCTTTCCTCTTCGTGCCCGTGAAGGCGGCGTACTGAAAAGAGCAGGTCATACCGAAGCTGCAGTAGACCTTGCCAAACTTGCTGGCTGCGAGCCCGCTGGCGTGATTTGTGAAATTCAAAATGACGATGGCACCATGGCCCGACTCGATGACTTACGCATCTTTTGTGCCAAGAACAACTTGTTGCTGTCTTCAATTGCCCTGCTCATTGAACACCGACGCCACCACGAGCGGCTCGTGGAATTCATCAGTTCAGCACCTGTGCCGACTGAATGGGGCATCTTCACATGCCATGCCTATCGCAACACTGTTGATGGCATCGAACACCTTGCTTTTACTCAAGGCGATGTTTCTGCGCCAGGTTCAGTACTCACACGTGTACACAGCGAATGTCTGACGGGCGATGTGTTTGGCAGTCGTCGTTGCGATTGCGGGCCACAGCTTGCTGCAGCTATGCAGAAAATTTCCGAAGAAGGCCGCGGTGTTGTTGTGTACTTACGCGGACATGAAGGCCGTGGCATTGGAATAGGTCACAAAATTCGCGCGTACTCACTGCAAGACGAAGGCTTCGATACGGTCGATGCAAACACAGAACTTGGTTTGCCTGTTGACAGCCGCGAATACGGCATTGGAGCACAAATTCTTGCCGACCTTGGGGCATCAGAACTACGACTCATGACCAATAACCCTGCCAAATACGGTGGGCTTGAGGGTTATGGGCTTGCAGTAGTTGAACGAGTATCAATTGAAATTGCATCAACACCTGAAAATGAGAAGTACCTGCGCACAAAAAAAGAGCGCATGGGTCACCTCATTGATATGGACAAATAATTCACCTGAAGAACGGAGTAAAAAATGCACGGACCAAATGATGGCCTCAGCAATGTAAAAGTAGATGGCAGTGGTATGCGCTTTGGCATCCTCTGTGCAACTTTCAACTTCGACATCGTCAACGCTTTACGCATTGGCGCTGTTCAAGGGTTTACCAACCATGGAGTTGCGGCAAAAGATCTCCACACCATTTGGGTACCAGGAGCATTTGAGTTACCTGTTGCGGCATTGGCGCTCGCAAAGTCTGGGAAAGTAGATGCAGTTGTTGCACTGGGCGCAGTGATTCGCGGCGATACCCCACATTTTGAATACGTCTCAGGAGAAGCGGCATCTGGTTTGCAGCAAGCTGCATTGCAGTCGGGCATACACGTTGCCTTTGGCGTCCTCACCGTCAATACCCTTCAACAAGCACTCGATCGGTGCGGTACAGAAGGCAACAAAGGCGAAGAGGCAGCAATTGGGGCAATTATGACCGTGCAGGCCTTGAAAGAAATCACGGCACTCTAGAGCTGCCTATTGCACACATATACGTATCTGGAAGGAGCGTATATGGGTGCCATTTTCGCACACGTATTAGTTACCGCAACTCTTGTTGCCCCCTCGCCACATAGCTTGGCCCAAATGGTTTCCGTCATCGAACGCGGAGTATTTGCCACTCCACTGTCGGCGTTCCCTCGCTTTGAGAGAACTTACCGCCAGCAATTCCGAGAGCTCGACTGGACTACTGATTATTGCAGTAGCCCGTTGGTAGGAAATACAGGGCGCTCATTCAATTTCACTACGCCATGTCGTCGTCATGATTTTGGCTACCGCAACTTCAAACTACTGAGCAAAAACACGGGCATTCCTTTTTGGAATGCTGATCTGCGCCTCAAAGTGGACAACCAGTTCCACAACGACATGCTCTCCACTTGCGAACCAAGAGGAATTTCACAGCGATTCAACTGCAGGGCTTGGGCGCGCACTTTTTATCAATTAGTGAGAACGCTAGGCAGTTGAACTAATCAGTCAGGGAAATATGCAACAACTGTGTGAGCACTCGTGCAGTTGCACCCCAAATGGTTTCATCGTCAAGGTGGTACATGTAAATATTGCGTGACCCCATTGGTGTTTCCCACACTTCCGAGGCATACGTGTCGCTGCGCACCAGTTCATGCAGAGGAACGTGCAGCACACGATCTACTTCATCTGCCGACGCAATAAGTGTTGGCTTATACGGCATCATTCCAACGATGGGGACGATGTAACTGTTGCTCACGATGGTCAGTAAGTGATCAAGTTCGCCAACCAAAGTAACGTCATGTGCAGGTAACGCCACTTCTTCCACTGCTTCTCGCAATGCGGCTGCGTGGACCTGCTCATCGGGTTCCACTCGACCACCAGGAAAGGCAATCTCACCCTTATGGTTTTTCAAGTGTGATGCACGTTTCGTGAGCACTACTTCAACGCCACTTTCCCCCTGGTACAAGTTCACCAACACGGCACTTGCCCGAGCTTCTGGCATGAACTCTGTTGTCGCAACTTGTGGTGTATGCGCGGCTATTCGCGCAACAACATGCTCAAGTGATTGGAGTGGGGCGAAGTCGCGCCCGGTCCACGGTGCCACACTTCCTTTTTCCCATTGCGATGGACGCGGAATCTTCTGCTGTCCACCTGTGCGCATGAAGGTGGCCTAGGCCGAAGGCACCCAGCCTGAAGTCTGCAGTTGGCGCAAGATGTCGGCAAGGCCAGCAGTTTTTAAATTGGCAAGCACGCGACCTGGAGCTTCTTCGCCTTTTTCCCACGATTCCCATGCAGTAATGAGTTTGTCAAGATCGGGAAGTGGTCGTTCAAATGCCATAGGGAGAGGTTACCTACAAGCGAGCGTGCTTCGTCACTCGTGCGAGGTAGATGATGGACCCCTGGATGAGGGCTAAAGCAAAAAGAGAGAAACGATTCCCCGTCGATTGACTTCCAATGGAACCAGCCACCACGGCTCCAAGCACTAACGCTATATCTATTGCATTATGGATTTTCCGCGGCATCAATCGATAAGCAGCGAGTGGCCCTTGTGTGCTTGCTGCATTCAATAAAGCAACAAGACCGAGTATGGCCAACAGCAATGGGTATACAGCCCGAGTAATGAGAATAAGAAAACCCAATGCCACTGCGTAGTCAGACACTTGATGGAAAAGCCCTAAACGCTGTCCACGAGATGCTTTTGGTTGTATCACTCTCTTAGCGTAGATAAAAAAGATCCCGGGTCGATGACCCGGGATCTTTTAGTTCTCCAAAAGGAAAAGAACGACTTACATCATTCCCATTCCACCGGGCATTCCACCGCCACCGGCTGGTGCAGCACCTGGCTTCTCAGGCTTATCGGCCACGAGACACTCAGTAGTGAGGACGAGTGCAGCAATTGATGCAGCGTTCTGCAAAGCAGCACGCGTTACTTTTGCTGGGTCCAAGATTCCGGCCTTAATGAGGTCGGTAAATTCGCCCGTGGCTGCATTCAAGCCAATAGCACCCTTTTCTGACTCCACACGCTGAACAACAACTGCGCCCTCAAGGCCAGCATTGTCGGCAATGTGACGAGCAGGTGATGTGAGCGACTCGTACACCGTGCGTGCACCAGTTGCTTCGTCGCCAGTGAGTGACTCAACAACTTTGAGTACCGCAGGACGAGCACGCACAAGTGCGGTTCCGCCACCAGCTACAACACCTTCTTCAATTGCTGCGCGAGTTGCAGAAACAGCATCTTCAATACGATGCTTCTTTTCCTTTAACTCCACTTCAGTTGCAGCACCCACCTTGATAACGGCTACGCCGCCAGCAAGTTTCGCAAGACGCTCTTGAAGTTTTTCGCGATCCCAATCGGAGTCGGTGTTGTCGATCTCGGCCTTAATTTGGCTGATGCGACCATTGACTTCATCTTTTGCACCTGAACCATCGACGATGGTGGTGTTGTCTTTGGTGATGATGACGCGCTTTGCACGACCCAAGAGGTCGAGCGTCACGTTCTCCAATTTCAAGCCCACTTCTTCGCTGATGACTTGGCCACCAGTGAGAACTGCCATGTCTTGCAACATTGCTTTGCGACGATCGCCAAAGCCTGGTGCCTTCACAGCAGCGGAGTTGAAAGTACCGCGGATCTTGTTCACCACAAGTGTGGCAAGTGCTTCGCCTTCAACATCTTCAGCAATGATCACGAGTGGGCGACCACTCTTCATGACGGCTTCAAGAGCTGGGAGCATGGACTGCACAGATGAGATTTTTGATGCGTAAAGCAATATGTATGGATCTTCAAGAACCGCTTCTTGACGATCTGCATCGGTCACGAAGTAAGGGCTCTGATAGCCCTTATCGAACTGCATACCTTCAGTGAAGTCGAGTTCGATACCAAAGGTATTGCTCTCTTCAACAGTTACTACGCCGTCTTTGCCAACACGGTCGATGGCATCGGCAATTACATTTCCAATGCTGGAGTCGGCAGCAGAAATGGTTGCGACGTTGGCAATATCTTGCTTGTCATCAACTTCTTTTGACTGACTCTTGATGGACTCCACAGCAGCAGCAACAGCTTTTTCAATACCGCGCTTCAAACCCATTGGGTTTGCACCTGCAGCAACGTTGCGCAAACCAAGGTGAACCATGGCCTGTGCAAGAACTGTTGCAGTGGTGGTGCCGTCACCGGCGACGTCGTTGGTCTTCGTGGCAACTTCTTTCACCAACTGTGCACCCATGTTTTCAAATGGGTCTTCGAGTTCTACTTCTTTCGCAATAGAAACACCGTCGTTGGTAATGGTTGGTGCACCAAATTTTTTGTCGAGAACTACGTTGCGTCCCTTGGGTCCGAGTGTCACCTTGACCGCATCGGCCAATTTGTTGACACCGGCTTCAAGTGCGCGACGTGCTTCTTCGTCGAACTTGAGAATTTTTGACATTGCTACGCCTTACTTCGCCACAATGGCGAGAACATCACGGCTGGTGAGAATGAGGAGGTCGTCTCCACCAAAGCTCACTTCAGTACCGCCGTACTTGCTGTACAAAACTGTGTCGCCGACTTTGATGTCGAGCGCTGTGTGCTTGCCCGCATCGTCGCTCCAGCGGCCTGGGCCAACGGCGAGTACGGTGCCCTGCTGGGGCTTTTCTTTGGCTGTGTCGGGGATGACGAGACCCGAGGCAGTGGTCTGCTCGGCTTCGTTTGGCTTCACGACAATTCGGTCGTCCAACGGCTTAAGGTTCATGTCGCAGGCCTCCAATGGCGCTGATGTATATGGATAACGGTCCACTCTTTACGCACTGACGCCACAGGCGTTAGCACTCGCAAGGAGTGAGTGCCAATGATACGACCACTTTTGGTCGGTTAGCAACCGCAACCCCCGAGTGCTAAGCGATACCTAGGGTTCTCGGCGCGGTATGTCCCGTTATTCGGGACGTGCCGCGCCGAGAACCCTCAAAAGATGGGCGGTGGGGGCTAAAGGCAGCCCGATGACGGTCGACATTGAGCCCTGGACCCGTTCCACCAGCACTCCCCCGAACCCCTGCATGCCATAGGCCCCGGCCTTCCCGAAAGACTCCCCCGTATCGAGATACCACTCCATGAGATGGGTCGAGATGGGCACCATGGTGACCCGTGCAGTGTCGATGATGGTGGTGCGCCCCTTTTCCGACAGGCAGGTGACGGCTGTATGCACCTGATGAGTGCGACCCGACAAGATGCTCAATGTACGTCGCGCAGCTTCTCGATCGGCGGGTTGGTCGTGCACCACGCCATCGAGCTCGACACATGTGTCGGCACCGAGAAAGACGACACCGCCTGCGACACCCAACTCATCTGCAATTTTTTGCACTTTTTCTTGAGAGAGGCGTTGCACATACTTTGTTGCAGGTTCATGCGCGTGTTGTGTCTCATCAATATTTGCTGGCATCACCTCAGGAAATATTCCGATGCGCTCTAACAGCTCAAGTCGGCGCGGTGAACGCGAAGCAAGGACTACACGCATACTTCTTATCCGCCGCTGAGTTGCATCTCATTGTTGTCGTCGGGGACAACCATGTCGTCGAGACTCTCGAGATACCCAGGTGGCAATGCAACTTTGATAGGCCCATTGGTGTGGCCTCGTGTAAAGCGTTCGCCACCTTCAACAATGGCAATATTTCGGTCAACGTCTGCGAAGAGTTCTTCTAACTCTTGAACGGTTGAACAATTCGATGCTCTTCTGCGAACTTCCCCGCCAACGGGGTAACCCGTGAGATACCAGCCGGCATGTTTACGGAATTCTTTCGCACCACGAATATTTTCTCCAGGCAATGCAGTTGTGGCATGCGCATCAAGCATGCGTGCATGTTGCAACATGACATCTACTACTTCACCTAATAGCGGGGTGGGTTGAGTGGCGCGCCCTTCAAATACATCAACAAGATCACGAAACAACCATGGTCGCCCGAGACACCCACGGCCAACAACCACGCCGTCACATCCTGTTTGTTCCATCATTTTCACTGCATCGTACGCATCCCAAATATCGCCATTGCCGAGAACTTGCAGGTCGGGAAAGTGTGACTTCAAAGTAGCAATAGCTGGCCAACGTGCTTGCCCTGCATAATGCTGTTCAACAGTACGAGCATGCAAAGCAACCCATGCAACACCTTCTTCGCCAGCAATTTCTGCCGTGTGCAAATACGTCAATAGGTCGTCGGTGATTCCCATACGGAATTTGCAGGTGACCGGAATGCCACCTTTTTTGCCTTCGCTTACTGCAGCACGAATAATGGCGCGCAATAAATTTTTCTTGAGTGGTACTGCTGCTCCGCCACCCTTGCGCGTCACCTTGGCTGCAGGGCAACCAAAATTGAGGTCAATGTGGTCAACCGCATTGTTGGCAACAAGTTGCGAAACTGCTCGCCCCATAATTTCTGGGTCAGAGCCGTACAGTTGCACGCTGCGCAGATCTTCATCGGGGCTAAAAGTAATGAGACGCTGTGATTTAGGGCTGAAACGCACTAAGCCAGTAGCCATCACCATTTCATTGACGTAGACAAGCCCTGGCCCAAATTGTCGACACAGCGAACGAAATGGAGCGTTAGTAACGCCAGCCATTGGGGCTAAGACCACGGGAGTTTGAAGTGTGTGCGAACCAAGTTTCAACATAAGGTTGTTTTCACTTTCTCCCCGCGCGGTTGCCACGCACAGTGGAACCGGTGAGCGAGAGATGCGGAATAGCTCCAACATCGAGCCCCGATGGCCCATGATCGCGGAGTCGATACCAACCAGCTGATGCAATCATTGCGGCGTTGTCGGTACACATTGCCTTGCTCGGCAAAGCAACATGGAAGCCCGCCGCACTGCCCACTCGCTGCATTTCGCTGCGCAAGAGTGAGTTTGCAGCAACTCCTCCACCGAGCACAATGCTTTTGGCATCAACTTGCTGCGCAGCTCTTAATGTCTTTGCCACGAGAACATCCACCACTGCGCATTGAAACGAAGCGGCAACGTCGTGGGAAGCGACACCAGGATTTTTGCGGACATAGTTAATGACCGAGGTCTTCAGACCACTAAAAGAAAAATCGAGCCCGTCGTGCAACATTGCTCGAGGGAATTCAATGCTCTGTGGGTTGCCCTGTTGTGCCGCGGCATCGATAGCTGGGCCACCCGGGTAACCGATATCGAGGAAACGAGCGATTTTGTCGAATGCTTCACCAGCAGCGTCGTCGATAGTTGCCCCCAATAACGAATACTCACCAGGAGCAGTCATGTGAATGAGCAAGGTGTTGCCACCCGATACCAAAAGCACCACCGCAGGGAATGGCAGTTGTGGTTCTTCAAGAAGCGCTGCGTAGAGATGTGCTTCAAGATGATTCACGCCAATAAAGGGAACATCTAATCCGTAGGCCATTGCCTTACCTGCAGAGACACCTACAAGGAGTGCACCAATGAGGCCGGGGCCAATAGTGGTGGCAACTGCATTAATGCGCTCCGCACCAATGCCAGCAAGTTGAATTGCCTCATTAATGACGGGTTGCATGAGTTCAAGATGTGCACGGCTTGCAACCTCAGGAACTACTCCACCAAATTTTGCATGGATATCAATTTGGCTTGAAACAACCGAGGAGAGAACATCGTTTCCCCCCATCACAATTGCGGCTGCAGTTTCATCGCAGCTGCTTTCAATACCAAGCACGACTGTTGAATTATCGATGTGCATTGGCGCGTTCCGTTTCAATTTCACGCAACCGCGCACCGTACTCGGGGCTGCTCACCTCATGGCACCACATCACCATGGCATCTTCAACATTTTCGTAATACTTCTTGCGCACCCCTGCCGGAGCAAAGCCAAAACGCCGATACAACTCTTGAGCTGGAGTGTTGCTCATGCGCACTTCTAGCGTGAGTGCTTGACATTCGCGTTCACGGGCTTTCCAAGCGAGTTCCAATAAAAGATCGGTAGCAATGCCGCGCCGTTGCCACTCAGGGTGAACGGCAATGTTGGTGACATGAGCATCATCGGGGGTAAACAGCAAACCGCCGTACCCCACTACCTCTTCGCCAATTTGACCAACGATGTAAAAGCGCTGCTCTCTACGCACTAATTCGATTTCGGCATGAAACACTCCGAGCGTCCATGGCCGGGGATACACCACTTCTTCAATTGGCATAATTGCCTTCAAGTGTTTCCGGCGCATCGGAATGATGTCGAGTACAGGTGTGCGCAGTTCATCTGGCTTTCTCATGATGCTCACCGTGTTAACCACTGAATTTCCGCATCGGGGGCTCGCAGGTAAATGGGGGCAATAGGGCTTCCCTCTAAACGCCCAGCCGCATAATTCTTGGCCGCAAGCGACACCAAAGTGGACGCGTGAGGAAGATGCGCATTGAACGCAAAATTGCGCACTCCACTGCGCTCACCAAGAAGTGCAAGGTCGGGAATTTCAATGAGCGACTCGATGTATTTCACTGCGCCAGTTCCGAGCACTACTGACCTTTGTGATCTGTCGAGGAGATCTTCAATGAGTTCTTCAACCTCTCCAACACGCGGCTCTCGTATTTCTTCTAATGCCCCGCCTGAGGAGTGATCTATACGATGCATCGACCAGTACACCTGGTTGCGTCGAGCATCAAGAATTGGCACAACAATTTCTGCGTCATCTAATTCTTGTAGCGCAACACGCTCAACACCATGAGCAAGCACTTGCAAACTGTCTAGTCCGATGAGTGGAAGTTCGGCAATGTCTGCCAATGTCAATGCAGTAGCAATTCCTACTCGCATCCCAGTGAAAAGTCCTGGCCCCAGATCTACTGCAATGGCACTTAGCTCATGAATGCTGACGCCGATATTTCGCAAGAGAAGTTCAATTGCAGGAATGAGTGACTCCACATGGCGCCGATCGCTCGCCAGCTGAAAACTTGCTGAGATACTCTCGTCATCTCCAACAGCAACGCTCACTTGTTCGCTCGATGTATCGATGCCTAGAATTTTCATGGGTCATCCCACTCTGCATCGGTGCTTGCATACATCTTGGTAGCTGCGACCAAGCGTGGCCAGCGAAGTTCCCAACGCTTTCCCACAACACGTATGTCAATATCGCGTGATTCATCTTCTTCGCCAAGTGAAATACGTATTTCAAGATGCTCACCAATGATGTCATCTCCAACATCGCCCCATTCAATAAGAACAATGCCACCTTGTTGAGAGAACTCTTCAAGTGCAAGGTCGGCAATTTCATCTCTATTTTTTAAGCGGTAGAGGTCGGCGTGGTACACCGTTGCATCGTTGCCCGCATATGAGTGCACCAAGTTGAACGTTGGCGAAGTAACTGGGTCGGTTACTCCCAGTGCTGTACACATTCCTTGTGCGAGCAGCGTTTTTCCTGCTCCCATTTCACCTGCAAGTACCACGGTGTCGCCAAGGCGCAAATAGGAAGCAACTACTGCAGCAATTTCGCGCGTCACAATGGGAGAAGGTGCAAATAGATTCATAAAAAGATGTAACCGATGCTAGTGAGGCACTTCGACATATTGGCGTTCAATGCGAGCACCAATGCCACAAGTAACTTCATAAGCAATGGTGCCCAATGCTTCCGCCCAGTCGGCAGCAGTAATAACTTCAGATCCTTGTTTGCCAATGAGGACCACTTCGTCGCCCACTTCCACTTGGCACTTCCCTACTGGGCCACAATTCACCATCAGTTGGTCCATAGTGATGACCCCCATGATAGGAAAACGTTTTCCACCAATGAGCACCTCTCCGCCTGCACTCCACAACCTACGCGGCACTCCATCGGCGTATCCCAAGGGAATGGTGGCAATAATGCATTCCTCTGTGGTGATTGCCCGGTGTCCGTATGACACACCTTGGCCAGGCTGCACCACATGAACATGTGACACTCGGGCCTTTAGCGACATCACTGGTTCTAGCTCAGCGCAATTGTCGTTGAGCTGAGGGCCAGGGCTCATGCCATAACTGGAAATACCTACACGGACCAATGATCGTCTTTCATGTGGGAGAGTGATTGCCGCCGCAGAGTTGCAACTATGGATTTTTAGGCCGTCGGTGAGATGACCCATCTGGCGCAGAGACTCTGCGAATAAACGACTTTGTTCATTGTTCGCCGGATGCTCTGGCTCATCAGCATTAGCAAAGTGTGTATAGATTCCTTCCAATACAATGAGTGGAGAAAGTTTTTGTACGTGGTGTACAAGTTCCATCAGCAACTGCGGCGCAACTCCAACACGATTCATTCCAGTATCAACTTTGATATGCACGGGGACTTGAGAGATTCCCGACGCCGTTGCACACTTCACCAACTCGTTGACGTAGTCAATGGAATACACGGTATGCGTTGCCGATTGCTGCAACAGAGCAGAAAGTGATTCGTAGGGTTGTTGACTCAACACAAGTATTGGGGCCTGCACGCCAGCATTTCTCAGATCTACAACTTCGCCAGCTAATGCAACACACAAACCCGAGGCGCCTGCATGAAGCGCAGATTTTGCGATGGTCACTGCACCGTGTCCGTAAGCGTTTGCTTTCACAACAGCCCATACTTCAGCCGGCGCTACAAGAGATTCCAGATACCCAATATTGTGTGCATAAGCAGTGAGGTTTACTTCGGCCCATGCCCAGCGCTCTACATTTACTTCACTCATGGCCACCAACTTGAATTTCTCGAACAATGTCTGATGCAACTACACCACATTGAGGAAGCCGCTCTAAGGCATTTCCATGAATAAATGCCCCAGCAGCAGCAGCGTGGAAGGCGTCTAGCCCCACAGCAAGTAGCGCTGCAATGACCCCAGTTAATACGTCGCCCGAACCTGCTGTTGCCAGACGCGCATCTCCGTTTGTGATACAAAACACGTTTCCACCGGGTTCTGCCACCACCGTCGTGGAACCCTTCAAAAGAACCACTGCTTGCAGGGCTGCTGCAGCCTTACGCGTATCTGCAATGCGATCTGCACTTGGGCGCTCACCTGTGAGAGCGCTGAATTCGCCATCGTGGGGAGTCAGTACCGTTTCTGCGGTGCGCTGCGCAAAAAAGTTTGCCATATTTCGCCGTTGGCCATCACGCGAAGAAGCAAGTATTTGTAAACCATCTCCGTCAATCACTAAGGGCACAGGACAACGCGATACAAATTGGAAGACTTCTTCCACCAGCTCATCACCGCGACCCATTCCCGGGCCAATGAGCGCAGAAGCAAAGCGTTCAATATCGGACAAGCACTGGTTGGCCCAATGGTTTTCTGAAACCGACCGGTACACCACTTCGAGCGGAGAAATGATTTCTGGCGTATCGCCAATAGATGACAAGTGCACGATGCCAGCACCAGCTCTATACGCAGCAGCGCAACTCAGCTGAGCAGCGCCCATCATTGTCTTGCTTCCCGCAATTGCACGTACTCCCGATTTCCATTTGTGAGTTGTTGGAGCACGTGGCGGAACCCATTGTTCAACATCGTTGCGTGTCACCACGTTGATTGTTTTTTCATCTACTTGCACACCTAGATGCACTGGCAAATCTAAAGACACAATGGTGATCTGACCTGCATAGGTTCGCCCCGGTTGCAAAACAATTCCCGGCTTCAACCCGCCAAATGTGATGGTCTCATTTGCTCGAAGTGGGGCGCCACGACACTCGCCAGTTGTCGCATCAATCCCGCTGGGAATATCAACTGCAAGAACCGGAGCATTGGTTGTTGGTGCAACAAAATCGCTACGTAGCCCTGTGCCATAAACAGCATCAATTACTAAATCACATTCTGGAAGTTGTGTGGGCATCTCACTTGATGAGAACACCGACACCTTTACTCCTCGTGCTCGGAGAAAATCGCTGGCTACTCGCCCATCTTCACCATTGTTGCCTTTGCCCGCAAGCACAATGACGTGTTTGCCGTACGACCCACCCAACATCTGCAATGCTGTTTGCGCAACCGCATAACCGGCTCGACGAATGAGCACAGCAACATCTACCCCGCTACGAGCATCGATGTAACGCATCTGCTCTGGGGTATAGACGGCCTCCATGGCTTTAGCGTACGGCGCGATTAGGAAGCGGCAACAACTGCCACTGCAACAATGTGTGTATGGCTGAGAGATACCCGCCACTGCGTAATACCAAGTTGTTCAGCTAGTTCTTGAGCACGACCAGAAACAATGAGTTCGGGAGCGCCCGAAGCGGCTTTACGTACGGAAACGTCATGAAAGTCGAACGCTCCCAAGCCCACACCGAGTGCTTTCATGGTTGCCTCACGCACAGCGAATCGTGCCGCCAACGCTGCAGTTGCATCTTTACGCGTGCCTGCTAGTTCAAGCTCTGCACTGGTGAACACTCGAGTCTTAAGCGAAGGAGTACGGCTCAATACGTCGCGAAAGCGTTCAATATCTACAGCATCTACCCCAAGCCCAATCATGATTGCTGGGTCTGCCATCTGTTTGCAGTATCGGAGATCGGCAAGATGAGAGCGTCGACAACATCGATGTCGGCAAGAAGGTCGTCGCGGAACTCGCTTTCGGTTTCTTTCACCCAGTCGACGAGCCGGTTGTAGCGGTCGTCATAACCTTGCAGAACCGATTTCATAACGCTTGCACTGAGCCGTTGCGCAAAGGTGACGTGCAGCAACGTAATTCCTGTTGTTTCGCCAGACTTCAATTCAGGTATGAAAATAACAGTGCGGTTATCGGATCTTCCGCGAGCAACTAATACTTCTTGATTGCTAGCGACACGGTGTTTTGTTCCGACCAAGCGAGCAACTCCATCTACCCGTGATTTCAAATCGAGTGAGATACCACCGCGCTCAATGATGGAAATATTGGCTTCATCTATTTCGCTGCCATCTATGCCGTAGCGCGTGAACCCGTTCACTGAAAGAACGGCTGCATCAAGATCGGCCAAAATTTTGAGGGTGCGATACGCGAGGCGATCTCGCGAGACACCTGCGGCCAAGACTGATTGCACCAAGGCTCGGTCCATGAGGCCTTCATCGTTACGCGAGATTCCTACTGTTACGGTTTTTGCTTGATGCTTAATGGCATCAATGGGTCGAGTGAGTTCATCAATTGCCTTCGTTAAAGCATTAATGAGATCATCGAGCAAGACGGCGGGAGTAACTACTTTTCCAGAGTGACGCTGATAAGCATCAATTGGATCTTTCGATAAAACATCGTAGAGAATCGATGTTAAACGCACTGCTGTTGAAGCCTCGAGCGTTCCGTCGTATTGCCCCATCGAAAGGGCGTCGAAGAATCGCCCTGCAGGTTGTACAGCATGGCGGCGAATGTGTGTAACCACCTGCGTTGACTCTGTGTAAGTACCCGCAATTTCTTTGATGGACTCGCGGATTTCGCGCAAGGGTCGAGCTGTTGCATCGATAGCGAGGGCTGCTTCGTACCCGAAGAGATGCCCCACCATGGCCGAAAGTATGAAAGCAACCGATGAGTCGACTTCTGGAACCATTAAGACAGCCGACGCCGCATCGAAACGTTGGTCGCCACGCGTAGCCACAACGATTGGAGTTGCCTTATGCGCTTTGTAAATGGCAATTTCTTTTGCCACGTCTGCAGCTGTACCACCAACAAGCCCAGCGGCACAGACCAAAATCATTGGCTCGCAAGAAAGGTCAATATGCTTTTTGTCTTCTGTGATGTCACAAGAAATTGATTTGTAACACAATTCAGAAAGTTTGATACGCACTTCGTTCGCAGAGACCGCATTGGGGCCATTGCCCACGACGGCCCAATATCTTTTCGCCGGAGCGAATCGATGCGCTGCTTCGGCAATTTGTGGTCGCTCACGAATCACTTCGCGCATCGCATCGGGAATTGACTTCAGAGAATTCAATACACGATGGCGAGCTTGACTGCTCCCTACACCTGCTGCAGCAGAAATGGCACAAGAAAGTAGAACCCCAGCTGCCACTTGTGCATAAAAGGCCTTTGTACTTGCCACGCTCATTTCAAGATCGCGCCCGTCTGATGTGTACAACACGCCATCGGCTCGCATTGCGAGATCTGAATTACGACGATTCACAATTGCAATAACGTGAGCTCCACGGCCACGTGCAAGATCGACTGTTCTATTGGTGTCGGTTGTGGTTCCGCTTTGGCTTACTGCAATCACCAACGTGTCGCTCATGTCGGGCAAAAGACCAAACCCGGAAAATTCAGTTGCGGTTAGTGCATCGACATCGAAGGCGTCTTCAGACAAAGAATTGAGGAGCGCCACCATGCTGCTTCCTGCAACTGCAGCAGTGCCTTGGCCAATGACGCGAATGCGTCGAATTTTGCGTGAAACCAATAACTTGACTACGTCTTTCGGTAAGACATCTTCGTCAAGGTCTGCAGCACAAACACCATTGATTTCGTGAATGCGACCACGCAATGTTTTGCGGAAGCTTTCAGGTGCTTCAAGAATTTCTTTCAACAAGAAGTGCGGCGATGTTCCGCGGTCGATATCGCGCGTTGTTACTCCAGCATCGACAACATCATCTCCAGTGACAGGCAAGGCGGACCCGTCGTAACTGACACGCTGCATACCTTCTACAGTTCCT
>JBIKNT010000129.1:0-4951 GCA_044358465.1 Ilumatobacteraceae bacterium | reverse complement strand
TCAGTGCGCTCGATGCACAGATTGAACTTGCGTCTGTTGACGGCACTCGTGTGCTGAGCATCCACGATTTCATGCTGGGCGTCAAACGCAATGCGCGGGCATCGAATGAAATCATCACAGCAATCCATTTCTCCAAAATTGATGGGTACCAGGGATACGCAAAGGTTGGCGTGCGTAACGCCATGGTCATTTCCATCGCCAGCGCTTGCCTCGTTCATGACTCGAAGAATCAGCGAGTTGCCATAGCGCTGGGTGCAGTTGGCCCCACCATCATTCGTTGTCGCGAATCGGAAACCTGGCTGAGTGAAAATGCAGATCTCTCCAACAACTCACCCATCTCTGCCGACATCACAAATGAATTTGCCCGGCGAGTTTCAGCAGAAGCACGACCCATCACCGATCATCGATCCACTGCCGAATACCGCAAGCATGCTGTTGGTGTGCTTGCTCAACGACTACTGAAACGAGCAATGCAATGAGCACCTCACCCGAAATGTATTCATTACGTGTCAACGGAACTGAACAACACGTTAAAGATGCCTGGATTGGCGAGAGTCTGCTCTACGTATTGCGCGAGCGTCTCGGCTTCATGGGTGCCAAGGGCGCCTGCGAGCAAGGCGAATGCGGTAGCTGTACCGTCCTCATCAACAATGACGCGGTGTGTTCGTGTTTGGTCATGGCAGCAAGTGCAATCGATACCGATATCACCACGGTTGAAGGCTTAGCGACAACCGAGAGTCCGAACGATATTCAACAAGCATTTGTAACAGAAGGTGCCGTGCAATGCGGGTTCTGTACACCTGGGCTCATCGTGGCGGTTCATCATCTCTTAGACACCAACTCATCACCGTCGGAAATTGAAGTGAAAGAAGCATTGTCGGGAAACATCTGTAGGTGCACTGGTTACGGTCGCATATTCTCAGCAGTACAACTCGTCATTTCCCAAAGAGAAAAGAGCGTCTCGTGACCACACGCACGACGAACAAGCAAAGAGACGTGCTCGGAGTTTCAGCGCTGCGTCCGGACGGCATTGCAAAGACCCAAGGAACTTTTTCTTTCTCCTCTGACTACACAGCAGACAATATGTTGTGGGGAGCCACCCTACGCTCGCCACATCCATACGCACGCATCATTTCCATCGACATATCCGCAGCAATAAAAATTGATGGCGTCGAGACCATCCTTGTGTCTGGTGACGTTCCAGGAAAACTCACGTACGGTCTCATTGCTTCCGACCAGCCTGTTTTCGCTTCAGACTTTGTGCGTTATATGGGTGAGCCCATCGCTGCAGTTGCTGCTGACCATCCTGAAACATGTCGCCGAGCACTCGACGCCATTGTTGTTCACTATGAAGTAATGACGCCTCTCACCAGCATTGAAGATGCTCTGAATCCAAACACTCCAAGTATCCACCCAGATGGAAACGTATTTCGACACCAGCGCATTCTTCATGGTGACGCAAATGCCACGGGGGACATCATCGTTGAGGGCGAATACGAAATCGGTATGCAAGATCAGGCCTTTCTTGGTCTTGAAGCAGCACTCGCCTACCCCGACTCCGATGGCGCAGGCGTCGAACTTGTTGTAGCAACTCAGTGGCTACATGAAGATCAAAAGCAAATTGCCGATTGCTTGGCGATGCCGAAGGAAAAGGTTCGCTTGCAATTGGGCGGAGTGGGTGGTGCCTTTGGTGCACGTGAAGACATCAGCCTTCAGGTTCACACATGTCTCTTAGCGCTACGCACGGGTCGCCCGGTGAAGATGCAATACACACGTGAAGAAAGCTTCTTTGGCCATGTGCATCGTCATCCCGGTGTAATTGCATTGAAGCATCACGTCACCAACGAAGGTCGCATCGTCAAAATTGAAGGAACAATGAAGCTAGATGGCGGCGCTTACGCGTCTACATCGTCAGCTGTTCTCATTAACGGCGTCACACATATTCAAGGGCCATACAAGTGCGCTAATGCTGTGTTTGATGGCTATGCAGTGCGTACTAACAACCCACCATGTGGAGCAATGCGCGGTTTCGGAGTGGTGCAAGCCTGTTTTGCACACGAAGGCCAGATGGACAAGATTGCCAAGGCCGTTGGGAAGTCACCTGTTGAAGTGCGTCTGTTAAACGCAATGGAAAAAGGCGACACCCTCATTACAGGGCAAGCTGTAGAAAGCGTGGCTCCTGTAGCTCGTTGCATTCGCGAAACTGACGCTCTGCCTATGCCTGAACCACTTTCACATGGTTCAGAGGTAATGGAATTTCCTGGAGGCTCGGGTCGAACATCAGAACTCCACAACATCAAGCGTGGAATTGGCTGGGGTGTTTCCATTAAGAACTTAATGTATAGCGAAGGTTTCGACGACAGCGCTGAAGCACGCTGCACGCTTGCCGATGGCGTAGCCACCATCAAATTTGCAACTGCCGAAGTCGGTCAAGGGTTCGTTGTGCTGGCTCAGCAAATTGCGCGAACCGTGCTGGGCGTTGACGTAGTCGTGCTCGACCGAATTGATACCGAAATAGGTTCGGCGGGTTCAACCTCGGCGTCACGGCAAACATGGATGAGCGGAGGCGCCGTCGACGGTGCGTGTCGACTCGTGCGTGAACGTCTCTTCGAACATGTTGCACACACTCATGGACTCGACCCGCTGCAGCTTGTCATTGAAGACACCGACATTGTTGACACCATGGGGCCATTACGCGTCAGTGTGAGCGAGGCCAGCAAGGGCGTAAAGATTGTCCAAACGTTCCTTCATCAGCATCGCAAAACTGAAGAACTTGACGAGAACGGTCAAGGCAATTGCCACGTCGCCTTTGCTTTCGTTGCACACCGAGCAGTAGTTGATGTTGACGTCGAACTAGGTCTGGTGAAAGTTGTGCAAATAGCCACGGCCCAAGACGTCGGTCGTTCTCTTAATCCACTCGCTCTACTCGGCCAAATTGAAGGTGGCATTGCTCAAGGTCTAGGCCTTGCAGTGATGGAAGAAATCATTGTGCAGAATGGAATTGTGAAGAATCCGAGCTTTACCGACTACCTACTACCCACTGCACTCGATGCGCCCAATGTGCTCTTCATTCCCATCGAAGAACCAGACCCCCAAGCGCCACTTGGTGCCAAGGGCGTAGGCGAACCACCATGTATTTCGGTGACACCCGCCATTGTGGCAGCCATCAGAGATGCCACGGGTGTTGATTTGAAGCGCACACCAGTACGCCCCCAAGATATTTGCCTCTAAAAGGTTCTTCTCACACCGAAAAGAATTGACGACCGTTGTGATCGAGAGGTGCTGCAAAGTGACGCTCGCCCATTGAAGCAATGAGTGCCACGCCACGTTCGTTGCCCAGGTCGAACGTTGCGCCTGTCAATACAGCAGTTGATGTTCCACCAATGACATGCGCACGTACGTAGTCTTTGTACAGGTCTTCAAAGGCATAGTTCACACCCAAACGAGTAATTTCGTCGTGATACTCATGAAGCCATTGGTCTTCATACTTACGTCGGTCTTCAACAGTCACACTTCCACCCAATAGGTAGGCAAGGTCGTAGCCAGCAGGCCCGCGACCCACGCTTTGCCAGTCGATGACAGCAACCGCATCGGGCGAGTTGAGATCTGTGTCGAACATCAAGTTGTCGACGCGGTAGTCGAGGTGCAAGAGGGTCCATGGGCTCGTGGCGAACTCTTTCACCGCTTCCCAGTAGTTGACACTGAGCCAATTTCCGAATTCCACTGCACCTTCTGGCAGAACATGACCAAACTTTGGCTGGTACATCTCCCATAGCATCGGCCACATTGCCCCAAAGTTGACGATGCGGTCGTGAATAACACTTGGCACCCACTCCATTTCAGTGGTTTCCACCTTGCCCCACCAGCTGGCATGCAACGCAGCCAAAGAGCGAATTGCAGCCGACGTTTGAGCAGTGTTCATTCCGTCCATTTGCACAACCATCGACAAATGCCCAAGGTCCTCCATCAAGATGACGAAGTTTGCTGTTCCGGCTTCAGAAGCCGTGTAGTACGAAATAGGTAAACGAGCGGTTGTTTGTGTAGCAAGTGAATCGTAGAACTTCACTTCTGCTTCATACATTCCCAGGTCAATTCCCTGCTGACGGTTTGCGTCGGCCTGCGATGGCAGTTTCACAATGACGGCAGAAGGACCTGTACCTGATGCATAAGTAATTGATGCGCGGAACAGCTCTCCCATCACGCCAATACCCTCGCCAATTTGTTTCAACTCAATGGAGGCAATACTTCCGAGGTTCTTTTCAGAGCCAGCTTTCAAAGCGGCCTCAAGCCACTGTGCTGTTACTTCAGAACGATTCTTAGGAATTGACAAGGAAGCCATTCGTACTCATTTCACGCTAGGAACTAATGAACTTTACATTTTCGCACGGACTATTTGCCAAATACTTGCTCTAAATAGTCGTTGTGGAAGGTTCGCCTGGGGTCTAACTGGTCTCTTACCTCAAGGAACTCGTTCCACCGAGGGTAGAGAACGCTTAACTCCTGATGTGTGAGGAAGTGCATCTTCCCCCAATGTGGTCGCCCAGAATATTTGGCCATGATTTCCGCTACTGAAGAAAAGTAAGGAAGATAGTCGCAACCTTTGAACATATGTACCGCAACATATGCACTCTGACGGGCGTGTGCCGTGGACAGCACATTGTTGTCGGGCGCCGTGAGGCGAACTTCAACCGGGAAACTCACCTTATAGTTCTTCTCGGCAATGACCCGTTCAATATCTTCAACAGCTGCGCGACAGTGTTCCCGCGGTATTGCGTACTCCATCTCAACAAATTTCACTCGTCGTTCAGAGGCGAACACACGAAAGCTCTCGTCGACATAGCTAGTGCTGCCCGAACCCGGAAGTGCAGTGGCCAATCGCGGAACTAAAGACGGGAAGAGTTTGCCAAGTTGACACACCAACCCGAATGCAGTGTTTTCCATGAATGATTTC
>JBIKNT010000128.1:0-4963 GCA_044358465.1 Ilumatobacteraceae bacterium | reverse complement strand
TTGCAACAACCCGGTACTGAAGTGTGGCGTCTCATGGCAGAGGCTTTTGGGCAGGAAATATGCAACGCTGACGGTTCGCTCAATCGCCAAGCGGTGGCCGACAAGGTTTTTGGAAATGCTGAAGCGTTGAAAACCCTCAACGGAATTGTGCACCCTGCCATTGGTAAAGAAATGAACAGGCGCATTGAAGAACAGCGCAGCACGAACAATGTCGTTGTACTCGATATCCCACTTCTCGTCGAGAACCCACGCGAAGGTTTGTGCGGGGTCATTGTTGTCGATGTGCCTGTTGACATTGCTGTCGACCGATTGGTGAGCGCCCGAGGTATGGCAAAAGATGATGCTGAGGCGCGTGTATCGCGTCAAGCATCGCGAGAAGACCGTAAGGCAATTGCCGACAAAGTAATTGATAACTCCAGAGATCTTGAGTTCCTTCGTCAACAAGTTGATGAGGTGTGGGCCTGGGTGCAAACGCTTCCCGCAGCTGCGCCCGACGCGGGTAAACAAGTGCGCCCTGAAGTGAAGAAATGACAGAGGCTCGGCACTCCTTCCAAGTGGTGTCTGACTATTCGCCAGCCGGTGACCAGCCGCGTGCCATTGCAGAGCTGTCGGCAGGTATTGAACGAGGAGACAAGTTTCAGACCCTGCTGGGTATTACCGGTTCGGGTAAGTCAGCCACAATTGCGTGGACCATTGAGAAAGTTCAACGTCCCACACTCATCCTTGCTCCCAACAAGAGTTTGGCGGCGCAGCTAACGCAAGAGATGCGAGAGTTCTTTCCGCATAACCGTGTTGAGTACTTCGTCAGTTATTACGACTATTACCAGCCCGAGGCCTATATCGCCTCAAGCGACACCTTCATTGAAAAAGACTCGTCGGTCAATGATGAAATAGACAGATTGCGACACTCGGCTACCGCTGCACTTCTCACACGGCGCGACACCATTGTGGTGGCGAGCGTTAGCTGCATTTACGGAATGGGTGACCCTGAGGAATATCGCGGCCAGTTGCTAGAACTGCACACAGGTGTCGACTACGACCAGCGCAGCATTTTGAAGCGCCTCGTTGAACTGCAATACGACAGAAACGACATTGCACTTGGGCGAGGCAACTTTCGAGTGCGCGGCGACACTATTGAAATTCATGCTGCATACGACGAAAACGTATTGCGGGTGGAAATGTTTGGCGACACTGTCGACCGCATCACCACAATCGACCCGGTGACGGGTGAAAACTTGAGTGAATTAACAGAAGTTGTTGTGTTTCCTGCAACACACTACGTAGCTGGTGACGAACGGATGCGTCGTGCGGTCATTGGAATTGAGAAAGAACTCCAAGAACGACTAGCGGTATTTGAGTCACAAGGGAAACTGCTGGAAGCGCAGCGTTTGCGTATGCGCACTCAATACGACCTCGAGATGATTCAAGAGATGGGTTATTGCAACGGTATTGAGAACTACTCAATGCACATTGATGGTCGTGAGCCAGGGGAGCCACCCTTTACTTTGCTCGACTATTTTCCGAAAGACTATTTGCTGGTCATCGATGAAAGCCACGTGGCAATTCCTCAATTGCACGGTCAATTTGCTGGAGACCTGAGCAGAAAATCAAACCTCGTAGAGCATGGCTTTCGATTGCCGTCGGCAATTAACAACCGCCCACTGCGATTTGAAGAAGTGATGGAGCGGCTACATCAAGGAGTTTTCATGTCGGCAACTCCTGGCAAGTTTGAACTAGCCGAGTCGCAGAGCATTGTGGAACAAATTGTTCGGCCAACAGGGCTGGTCGACCCCGAGGTCATTGTGAAGCCAACAAAGGGTCAAATTGATGACCTCGTAGAGATGGTGAATGACCGCATAGAGCGCGGCGACAGAATTTTGGTCACGACTCTTACTAAGAAGATGGCCGAAGATTTAAGTGAATATTTACTCGAGCAGGGTTTGCGCGTTCGCTACCTGCATTCAAATATCGACACCATTCAACGCATTGAAATACTTCGCGCCTTGCGTCTTGGTGAGTTCGATGTGCTTGTGGGAATCAACTTGTTGCGAGAAGGTCTCGACCTTCCTGAGGTGTCGCTTGTTTGTATTCTCGATGCCGACAAAGAAGGCTTCTTGCGTAGTGAAACATCGCTCATCCAAATGATTGGTCGTGCCGCTCGAAATGTCGACGGTCAAGTAGTGATGTATGCCGACAAGATGACCAAGGCAATGACAGCTGCTATTGGTGAAACCCAGCGGCGCCGCGAGCGACAAATTGCCTACAACCTCGCTAACGGCATTAATCCGCAGACCATTCGCAAGGCTGTGGGCGACATCTTGCATTTACTCAGGTCCGATTCGGGTGCACCCGTTCCAGGGAAGGGGCAGCGTAAAGATCGTGAGCGCGACAAGGTCAAACGCGAGTTGCGGTCGTTGCCCGAGCAAGAGATGCTGCGTCTCATTCAAACTCTTGAAGAAGAGATGCACGAGGCTGCTGGAGACCTGCGCTTTGAGTATGCAGCCCGCTTGCGCGATGAAGTTAATGAATTGAAGCGGGAATTGCGCGATGCGGGTTAGCACATTGCGCCATATGTAAGTAATCTCGCATGAATGGCTGACAAAATCATCGTGCGAGGTGCTCGTGAGCACAACCTGAAAAATGTCAGTGTTGAACTACCACGCGACAAGCTCATTGTGTTCACCGGCTTGTCTGGTTCGGGTAAATCAAGTCTTGCCTTTGACACCATCTATGCAGAAGGTCAGCGCCGATACGTAGAGAGCCTCAGTGCCTATGCGCGCCAATTTCTTGGTCAGATGGATAAGCCCGATGTCGACCACATTGAAGGTTTGTCTCCTGCGATCTCCATTGACCAAAAATCAGCCTCGCGAAACCCGCGCTCAACAGTGGGAACCATTACCGAGGTGTACGACTACCTGCGCTTGCTGTATGCGCGCATTGGTGTGCAGCATTGCCCCAAAGACGGAACCGCCCTGAAAAGGCAAACACCACAGCAAATTGTTGATCGGGTTCTGCAAATGCCCGACGGCACACGTTTCCAAGTTCTGGCGCCAGTGGTTCGCGGCCGCAAAGGTGAATACGACACCTTGCTTGGTGAACTTGCTGGCCAGGGGTACGTGCGTGCCAGGGTCGACGGTGAGCTTGTCGATATCTCAGAGTTTCTGAAACAAGAGAAGCGATTAGCGCGCTACGAGCAGCACTCTATTGAAGTCGTCATCGACCGCTTGGTAAAGAAAGACAATATTGCGCGTCGCCTCACCGACAGTTTGGAAACTGCACTGCGTCTTGCAGAAGGCGTTGCCGAAATTGAATTGATGGGCGTAAAAGGTGACGAAAGCGAAATACTCACCTTTAGTCAACATCTTGCGTGCCCAAAGTGTGGCGACAGTTTCGACGAACCTGCACCGCGAAACTTCTCGTTCAACTCTCCCTATGGCGCGTGTGAGAACTGTGACGGTTTAGGAACGAAGTTTGAAGTTGATGCCGACTTGGTCATTCCTAACACCGACTTGGCCATAACTGAGAGTGCAATTGCGCCTTGGCGCTCAGCGCACACCCAGTACTTCAACCGCATGCTCGAATCAGTCGCTGAGAAATACAAAATCCCTCTGACAAAACCTTTCGCGAAGCTCACCGATAAGCAAAAGAACATAGTGCTCAACGGGGTTGAAGAGGGTCTGGTTGTCAAATACAAGAACCGCTACGGGCGCGTACGCACTTTCAATACGCATTATGAAGGCGTCATCCCCTGGATCAAGCGTCGTCATGAAGCCGCAGAAAGCGACTGGTCGCGCGAGCAGTATGAAACCTACATGCGCGAAGTGCCTTGCACGGCTTGCAAAGGAGCGCGCCTCAAACCTGCTTCTTTGGCAATCACCATCAACGACAAGAGCATTTCAGAGGTGTGCGAAATGCCCATCGCCGACTCTGCAGATTTCCTCGAAAAACTGGTGCTGAGCGATCGAGACAAAATGATTGCCGAACGTGTGACGAAGGAAATCAACGCGCGTCTCGGTTTCCTCCTCGATGTGGGCTTGAACTACCTCACGCTCATGCGTAATGCAGGAACACTCGCAGGCGGTGAAGCACAACGTATTCGTTTAGCAAGCCAAATTGGCTCGGGGCTGGTGGGCACGCTGTACGTGCTCGATGAGCCATCTATTGGTCTGCATCAACGCGACAACAAGCGTCTCATTGAAACTCTTGTGAGGTTGCGAGATCTAGGAAACACGGTGCTGGTTGTGGAGCACGATGAAGACACCATTCGTGAGAGCGACTGGATTGTTGACATTGGCCCTGGTGCTGGTGAGCACGGCGGTGAAGTGGTGTACAGCGGTCAGGTTTCGGGCATTGGCAAAGTTGCCGAGTCGATCACCGGGCAGTATTTGTCGGGCAAGCGCTCTATTCCGGTTCCCGAAGTGCGACGCCAGCCAAACAAAGAACACGTCGTGGTGCGCGGTGCTCGCGAGCACAACTTGCAAAACATCGATGTGGAATTCCCCTTGGGTTGTTTAGTAGCAGTAACTGGTGTTTCGGGAAGCGGTAAGAGCACTTTGGTGCGCGACATTTTGTTGCCTGCACTCATGCAGAAAATCTACAAATCAAAAGATGCCCCAGGGCGCCACAAATCAGTTGACGGTATTGAACATCTCGACAAAGTGATCGATATGGATCAGTCGCCTATTGGTCGTACGCCACGCAGCAACGCAGCTACCTATACGGGCGTGTTCGACAACATTCGCAAATTGTTTGCTGCGACTCCCGAATCAAAAGTGCGCGGATATCAACCAGGTCGATTCAGCTTCAACGTCGCTGGTGGGCGCTGTGAAGCGTGTTCGGGCGACGGAACCATCAAAATTGAAATGCACTTCCTCCCCGATGTCTATGTTCCTTGCGAAGTGTGCAAAGGCGCAAGGTACAACCGTGACACGTTGGAAATTCAGTTCAAAGGTAAGAGCATTGC
>JBIKNT010000014.1:0-15731 GCA_044358465.1 Ilumatobacteraceae bacterium | reverse complement strand
GTGCAGCATGCATTTCAGGGCCATTTTTCAAGCGCGAAAGCCGAACCGAAGACACAAGTGAAATTCCTAACGACCTGCTTCTGTGTTCTGCGAGTACGTCGAGGTTCGGGTGGCAGAGATACACGAATGGAGCTTGCTCGCCATACATCTTGCGCACATCGGCAATGACAGCATCGAAGCTTTCATCATCTTTGATATCGAGAGAGATGGGTGTGCCATGCGGAGCGAGAAGTAACAAATCTTCAAGAGTAGGGATGTGCTGAGGTAGATCCTCACGGAGGTATTGAGAAATTGGTCGTTTCATAATGCGCCCCTGGACTACGCCATCATGATCCAGCACGGGAATTCCATCTTTAGTGATCCAAACATCTGACTCGAGGCCCGTCGCACCCAAGCGCAGCCCCAGTTGAAATGCATCGAGGGTGTTTTCTCTGGCATAAGCCCTCGCCCCGCGATGCGCAAAGGCGATATAGGTCAACTCGCGATAACTGGGGCTAATTTCCACCATATTGCCATGATAATGACGGGCAGCGCAGTTCTAGTTCATAGACTTTGACTGTGTTCAATCTGTCTGGCAGCGAAATTGTCTTTCTGCTACTTATTGGCCTTGTCGTGTTAGGACCCGAAAAGTTGCCTGAAGCGATGCGCAAGTTTGGGCGCGTGTATACCGAAATCAAAAATGTGGCGTCAGGGGTGAAGAGCGACCTGCGTACGGGGTTCGATGACCCACTGCAAGAAATCAAGAACACTGCCGAAGAGGCAAAGAGGATCTTCTTAGGGAAAGACGAAGACCCACCGTCTCCCGATCACGAACCTAAGTTCATTCCCTACGAAAAAGGCGAACCGCAAAACGGAGACCAAACTCCATGACGCTGTTCCGCAAGCCCATCAGGGTTCGGTCTTCGACCGACGAAATCACCATGACCCAGCATTTGGGTGAACTGCGTTTCCGCATCATTCGATCTCTGCTCGCTGTCATCATTGGGGCACTGGTCATTTTGACCTTTTACGACCCAGTGTTGCGGTTCCTCACCGAGCCTTACCGAGATCTCTGCGCTTCGCGACCCGATTTCAACTGTGATGGCACACTGTATGGCCTGGGACCACTCGATGGTATTTCTGCTCGAATGCGTATTGCCTCGTATGGAGGCTTAGCTGTTGCTCTACCAGTCATTCTTTGGCAAATTTGGAGATTCACCGCACCGGCATTGCACCAGCGAGAAAAACGTTATGCAACTGGTTTCATCATTTCCAGCGTGAGCCTATTTGCCCTTGGCGGATACATCGCATACTGGACCCTCGACAAAGCTCTTGAGTTTCTCATCAGTTGGTCTGGAGCCGATGTTTCTCAGTCGTATCAAATTACTAAGTATGTGAGTTTGGTTACTCTGATGGTTCTTGCCTTCGGGGTGGGATTCTTGTTCCCCGTGCTTCTTGTATTCATGCAGCTCGTCAATGTCATCACACCAGGCCTGCTACTCAAACAGTGGCGCTGGGCTGTAATGGGAATTTTTCTGACGGCAGCAATCATTACTCCATCTGGCGACCCCATCAGCATGATGGCGCTTGCGGTTCCGATGACAATTCTCTACGCCATTTCCGTTGGTATCGGCTATTTCATTCAATGGCGTCGAAAAAAAGCTAGCAATGTCTAGTTCCACATTTCAGCCAGACTTATTCCAGCAAAAAGCGATTCAAGCACTCAATGAGGGTGCATCTGTTTTGGTTGCCGCTCCTACTGGTTCAGGAAAAACATTTATTGCAGAGCATGCAATTTCAGAGGCCCTGAGTAGGGGAATGAAGTCGTTTTACACGGCGCCCATTAAGGCGTTATCAAACCAAAAATTTCATGACTTCCAAGAGCTCTACGGATCAGACAACGTAGGCCTCCTCACTGGAGACACCAGCATCAATTCCGATGCCAAGATTTTAGTCATGACGACCGAAGTCCTGCGCAACATGATCTATGCATCATCACGATCGTTAGAGAACCTTTCTGTTGTCATACTCGATGAGGTTCACTTCCTTCAAGATCAATATCGAGGTCCGGTGTGGGAAGAAGTCATCATCCATCTTCCACTTGAAGTGACCCTTGTTTGCTTATCGGCAACAGTGTCGAATGCAGTTGAAGTGAGCGAATGGCTCACCACTGTGCGCGGAGACACACGAGCAATTATTGAAACAAAACGTCCCGTCAGCCTTGAGCATCACCACATGGCATTCGATAAAGCCACTGGCGATACGGTGATGTACGCAACGCTTGTTGACAACAAGATGAATCCGCGAGCAAAAAAGGCCTTTACCGAACAAGGTAAAACCAACAGTTCATCGCGCAATAGCCATCAACATAAAAAGGGTCGACAAACGCCTGAGAGCCGATTCGGACCGCCAAACCGCAACGAAGTCGTGGAGGAGTTGGCACACGCCAACATGCTTCCTGCAATCTTTTTTATCTTCAGCCGAAATCAGTGTGACGATGCAGCACGAGGGGTACGTCGTAGTTCCTTGTCGTTTGCTACGAAGAATGAAGCCGATCAGATTCGTAAAATTGCACAAAATCGAGCGCAGTCACTTTCCTCTGATGAGAAAAACGCCCTAGATTTTGAAGGATTCTTGTCGCTGATCTCTACAGGCGTAGCGGCACACCACGCTGGCATGGTTCCCATCTTCAAAGAGATCGTGGAAGAAGCATTCACTTTGGGCCTCCTTAAAGTTGTCTTTGCTACAGAAACACTTGCAGTGGGCCTCAACATGCCGGCTCGCACCGTTGTCATCGACAAACTCACTAGGTTCACCGGCGAAAACCACGTTCCATTAAAGCCATCAGATTTCACACAACTCACCGGCCGTGCTGGCCGAAGAGGAATTGATGATGTTGGGCACGCCGTTACTCTGTGGAGCCCCTTCGTTAGTTTTGACGAAGTATGCCGGTTCGCATTGAACAAGAGTTTCAATCTGACTTCAGCGTTTCGCCCCACCTACAATATGACGGTCAACTTGGTGAATAGTCATTCAGAAGGTGAAGTTCGACATCTTCTTAATCTTTCCTTTGCCCAGTACCAAGCAAATTCTGGCGTAGTAACGATGCAAGCCTCTATTGAGAAAAAGAGAGAACAGCAGCGTGTTGAGGAAGAGAAGGCTCACTCTCAATACGGAGATATTTGGACCTATCGACGCGTACATGGTCTGCAGCGTCAAAAGGGGGAGTTAAAACCTTCGAACGACTCCGTTCAAGTGTGGAATACCTTTCGTCCAGGCGACATCATCGCTTTGAAAACAGATGAATTTATCAATGCCCGCAATAGCCCGTATCAGAAGTTCATGGTTCTGGCGACCTCAAACAGGCGACGGGGAATCAAAATCACTGCCGCCGATACAGCGCAGTCTGTGCGTGGGATTCTCTATGAAGATCTCATCGGCGAACCCATTTTTATCAAACACGTCGATCTCGACACCGACTTCTCGCAATGGAACCCAGGAGCTTTGCGTGAGGTTGCTCGGCTCATCAACGAATGCAATTGGGTCTACTCCAAGAGCGACAACAACGTCTACGTCGATGATGAAGATGCACTTGATTACGAAGATGTAGCGAATGATCCGCTGCTCTCCATTTTGATGAAACATGCCGATGCGGCCGACAGAATCCGCAACGACATTGAACGACTAGAGCAGTATCTCAAAAACGAAAAACAGTCTGTTGGGGCTACTTTCGATCGCGTCTTAGAACTGCTACGAAAAATGGGTTATATCGATGCTTGGAAATTGACACCGAAGGGTTCAGTTCTCGCTGGCGTGTTTCACGAAAGCGACATCCTCATCGCCGAAGCAATTTCACAAGGTCTATTTGATGGCCTAAAGCCCACCGACCTCGCAGCTGCAGTGTCGTGCGTGGTTTACGAACGTCGCAATAGCGACCAAGATGATCTTCCATATCCGTCTACGAAGTGCCGCGAAGTGGCAGAGCGCGTTGAAGATCTGAGCATGGAGGTCCAAGATCTCCAAACTGCTCATGGCCTGCCAGTGCACCGCTTTCCCGACCCCAACTTTGCGCAATGCGCGGCATTATGGGCATCGGGAAAGAGTCTGACCAGCGTGCTCGATACCGTGCCCGAAATGAGCCCCGGAGACTTCGTACGTACCATTCGCCAAATTGTTGACTTGTTACGCCAAATCGAGCGGATTGGTCTCGACCAAACACTGCGAGAATCGGCGCGCATCGCAGGAGAAGCCATGTTTAGAGGAATTGTCGTGGGTAACGAGGCACTCTAATGGTCATTGCAAAAGGCGAGGAGTGGGGAGAACGTGTTCGTCAGAGTGATGTTGTTTATACGCGCAACGACCACGACGTGCTCACTCTTTTAGCATCTCCTATTAAGGGTGACATCGCTCGTACTATTGGTAATGACAAACGAAACCCTTCCATTGCGGAGAAATTGAAAACTGACGGGGCATGGCACCAACTACCTTTCGACGTTATTGAAGCCGACGTAAATGGTGCATCTCTTCGAGCTGCAGCACATATCCGAGTGGGGCACTTCCTGTGGGGGGAATGTCATCTTTTCTGCAACGTTGCCATTTTCCGCGGCAGACGTGTTTTTCAGAAGTCGCATCCGAACGATGCAAAGATTGAAGTGTTAACGATTGCCCGCGAGATGAAGTTAAGGCAACGTTTATTAGCGGTCATGAGAGTTCGTAAAGGAAGCCATCTCCCTCATCCGCATCTCAAGATCTGGCAAACAACTGCAGAAGATATGCATTTCCAGCGACCTCTGCCGATCTTTGTTGATGGCGTAAAGGTTGCAATGGCGGACACATTAAGAATATCTGTCATCCCCGACGCCATTAACATCTACATAGCCAGCGATCAAGAGTAGATCCTTCGAGGAGAATCCGATGAACATTTCAGAAGTCGCAGAACTCAAGAATGAAATTTCGCTTCGAGTTGAGCAGTTAGCAATAGAACTCTTAGATATCAGCCACGATATTCATTCGCATCCTGAAACAAATTATGAAGAAGTTCATGCGCATCGCTTGTTGACAGACGCGCTCAGTTCTCAATTCTCGAGTGTTCAACGTGGTGCTTACGGAGTAGAAACAGCATTTGCCGCTCAGGCAAGTGGCCTCGCTTCGCCAGGTGCGCGCCGCGTTGCAATCTTGTGCGAGTACGACGCGTTACCCGAAATTGGTCATGCTTGTGGGCATAACATCATCGCTGCTGCCGGCTTAGGGGCAGCGCTCGCGTTACAGCCCTTCATGACATCTCTACCTGGTGAGCTACTTGTGTTTGGGACGCCGGCCGAAGAGGGTGGTGGAGGAAAGATCGCCATGGCACGCCAAGGAGCTTTCGACAATGTGGATGCAGCGATGATGATTCACCCGGCAGATTTCGACCTCACCAGTATCAAAGCCATCGCCATTCAAGAATGCTGCGCGTCGTTCCATGGCGCTGCCGCCCATGCCGCCGCTGCGCCTCATCTTGGTAAAAATGCTCTCGACGCTGCGGTGCAGGCCTACAGCTCGATCGGCGCTTTACGGCAGCACATCAAGCCGTCTGAGCGCGTTCACGGTATTTTCACCCACGGGGGCGATAAGCCCAACATCGTTCCGCATTTCGCATCACAACAGTGGTACGTCCGCTCCGACTCCCTCGACTCTCTGCAGCCTTTGAAGGAACGAGTGCAGGCCTGCTTCCATGGGGCCGCGATGAGCACGGGCTGCACGGTCGATGTGGAGTGGGAAGATCATGCCTATGCCGATATGCGTGACTCAGAGTCTCTCTTGAACCTTTATCTGCGTAATGCCGAAATAGTGGGACGGTCACCACAACGGCCAAACAGCGATTCCGTCGTTGTCGGCTCCACCGACATGGGAAATGTCAGTTATCTAGCCCCCTCCATTCATCCGATGATCCAAGTTGCTCCACATGGCGTGCCCATCCACACCCCGCGATTCGCGGAATACGCCCGTGCTGAAGAAGGGGATCGGGCGGTCATTGACGGAGCCAAGATCTTGGCCCTTACCGCACTCGATGCCCTCATCGACGATCTTGCCGGCGCCCAAACTGCTGAGGAATTTGCTCGCATCGGGCCACGACCCGTCGGACTTATTTAGTTGATGATCCCTCAACCTGACGCCTGCGACTTCTAACATTGTCCGTCGTGACGGTCTATGTGCCCGAGGAGTTCACTCCCGCTGAATCTGACATCTTGAAACGGTATTTTACCAATCTCGATTCGCCTGTATTTGCTCTCGTCAATCTTCCAGAAGTGGTGAAGGGCGCTCTTTTTGCCCGTTACAGCCGCAGTGCAAAAAGCCTGCGCAGACTCTTTCTCGATGAATTCGTCAATGAACTCGACGTGCAAGGCGATGCCACACTCGATGCAACCATTGGCATTGAGCGCGCTGAAAGCCTCTACGAGAAGATATTCGTGGAATACGGGGATGACTCAGTTGCCCAATTAGGTGGCGTGCACCTCGCTTGTGAACAGGCGTCAAACCTGTTAACCAAAATTCTTGAGTGGGGTCGCTTAATGAGCTACCTCGAACAAAGTACCCGCTATATCTCTTACGACAATCGCCTCGGCGGCAGGTACCGCTTCTATCGCGATCCCGACGTGCTGTCTGGTCGTTTCGGCACCCGATATGTAGGAGATATGGACCGCATGTTCGATTCCTATAGCGGTCTTGTCGATTCCCTCACCACGCACGTGCGCAAGGTCGTTCCTCAAGGTCCAAAAGATTCAGATTTCATCTATCGGCAGGCAACTCGAGCTAAAGCCCTCGACGCGGTGCGTGGTGTTTTGCCCGCTTCGGCATTGTCGAATGTGGGTATTTACGGAAGCGGCCAGGCCTATGAAGCTTTGCTCCTTCGCATGCGAGCAAACCCCTTGCCAGAAGCGCGCCTCTATGCCGATCTCATGTTGACTGAGCTGCGCAAGGTAGTACCAAGTTTTCTGCGCCGAGTAGACCAACCAGACCGCGGCGGTCGCTGGTCGCAATACCTGTCTGAAACAGCTTCAGACACTCAGCAACTTGTTCATGAGCTCTTTGGCCATGAAGAAGCTGCACCAGAGGAATCGGTGGTGTTAACCGACTTCGACCCAGAAGGTGAAGACAAACTTTTGGCGGCCATTTGCTACAGCCATTTAACAATGAGTGAATCACAGATCTATCAAAAGGTTCAAAAGATGAGCCACGATGAAAAGGTACGACTCATACGCGCATATGTAGGCGACCGTACCAACAGGCGCCACCGCCCTGGTCGCGCTTTTGAACGAACCGACTATCGCTTTGATGTTCTCTCTGACTACGGAGCATTCCGCGATATGCAGCGCCACAGAATGCTCACTATTGAGTGGCAGCCGCTCACACCAAACCATGGCTACGTGCGTCCAGACATTGTTGACGACGCCGGGCAAACTTCTGCCTTTGACGACGTGATGGAACGCTCAGCAGATCTTTATGATGCTCTTCTTCCTGAGTATCCCGCACAGGCGCCATATGCGGTTTCTATGGCCTATCGCATTCGCTATGTCATGCAGTTCAATGCACGAGAAGCTATGCACATGCTGGAATTACGCTCGAGCCCACAGGGGCACCCTGCGTACCGCAAAGTTGCACTCGACATGCATGGCCTCATTCGCGATCAGGCTGGCCATAAGGCTGTTGCCGAAGCGATGATCCATATGACCACAGATGTACCCGAATTGGAACGTCTGGAATCTGAGCGACGCGCAGAGGCGAAGCGCAACGGCTGACCGCCACCATAAATGATCAAAAAACCCACAAAAGGATAAAAATTTTGTGAGATTTCCACAGGATTTGCACGGAAGTAGTACCGAGCACCTATGGTACGCGCTGAAGGCGAACAGATTGTCTACAGTTCGCTCGCCCCCAAAGCAATAACGAAAGGTTTCGGTTTATGGCAAGCAGCAAAAAGAAGCCAGCTAAACAAATAGATATCGATCCAGAAGACGAAGTAATTGAAATTGAAGAAGGCGATGAAGTAGACGACATCGCACTTGTTGACGACCTTGACCCCGATCTCGACCCAGACGATCTTGCTGAAGAACTAGAAGATGACCCTCTGCTCGAGGATGACGATTTTGTTGCCGCAGACGACGACGAAGCCGACGACACCGAAGCAATGACGCCTGCATCTCGTCGCGCCGCTGCTGCTGGCGAAGAAGAAGATGACGATGACCTCACCACTCCCGACGATGTTGAAGAAGACCTCGACAAAATTCTCAAAGATCGCCTCGTTGCTGCCGACGATGTTCCCATTGAAGACGACGATGAAGAAGGCGAAGTTGACGAACGCAACACCGACGGAGACCGTTTGCAGCCTCGACAAGCAGGCGAAGAGATGTGTTCGCAGTGCTTCCTCCTCGTACGTCGTAGTGCCCCTAACTGCCCAGTAGGCGACGACGCTTGCCCCATTTTTGCGGTGAAGTAAGCGGCACATTTATGACACAACCTTCATTGAAAGATCTCACGACACGCGTAGATCAACATCTCAGAAATGCTCGCTTTATTGGAAAACTTTCTGTCGATATGGCACAAAAGAAGCTTCAAGAGTTTTGTGCAACATCTCATGCCTCATCATCAAAGGACGTTGACACTCCAACAGTGGTTGTAGCAACAACAACTGAAGCCCCAATAGAAAACTATGACGCTTTGACCGCGAAGGAAATTGTCGCTTCACTCACTGGGTTGTCCCCGGCGCAGTTACTTGCTGTTTTCAATTACGAGAATGCTCGACGCCAGCGCAGAACCATCTTGAAAGCGGCCAGTTCCGGCAATGAGTAGGGAAGTAGCGCTAGCTACTCACCTCGTGGGTTCGTTGCGCTTCAACGTATGTGAAGTCGCCGAGACCGATGAACAACTCACCAGGGCACGAAGCAAGGCGAAGGCAGCGCTCAGTGCCCAACGTGGGGTAAACACCCAGAACTTTTTCACGACGTTGATCAGCGATGCATCGGGCAGCAAGCCTTTTGCGCTGGTGAGCGAAGTCGACGGCATAACCGTTGGCTTTGCACTCGGATGCGTTGTTGGTACCCGCTGCATCATCACGGCTCTCTACGTTGAAGAGAAGTGCAGGTCTCTCGGCGTTGGCGCGCAACTTCTCACCTGTGCGCGGAACTTCGATGCAACCGCCAGAGAAACTCTTGTTTGCGTATTGCCCGGGCAAAGGGAACTAAAGAATCTATGTGAGCAAGCAGGGCTGCCCGCTCAAGTGATTTTTGCAGGAACGCCTTAGCGCGCCTTCCAACTCGGAAGGCGCTTTTCAATAAAGGCATTCAAGCCCTCTTTGGTGTCTTCAGAAGCCATGATTGCCTCAAACTCGGCATTTTGCATCGTGATGAGAGTTTCATCGTCTTCATAAGCAGAGGCGAGCACCACCTTGCGACTAGCCCACACCGCGAGGGGAGCAGCAGCACAAATACGTTCAGCAATCTCTAGCGCTTTCGGGATCACTTGATCCGGAGCTACAACATGGTTGACGAGGCCGAGCTCGTAGGCCCTCTGTGCAGCAAGTGGCTCACCAGTAAGAATGATTTCGAGGGCAGCGCTACGACCAATGGCTCGCGGAAGACGAAAGAGTCCGCCGGCTCCGGCAATGAGGTTGCGCTTTACTTCTGCAAGACCAAATGACGACCTGTTACTTGCCACGACGAGGTCACAAGACAAAACAATTTCGCAACCACCAGCTGTTGCCAAACCATCGACAGCAACAATGACGGGTTTACGACGTTCGCGATACGCGATACCTGCGAAGCCTCCGCGCTTCGTGCTCAAGCCACCTGCATTTCCAGAGTTGATTGCTTTGAGGTCTGCACCAGCACAGAAAACTGGCTTCTCTTGGCCAGCTGTATTCGCGGTCACAATTCCCACCCAGATGTCGTCATCTGCCTCAATGGCATCGATTGCAGCTTCAACTCCACTGGCGACGTCGCCATTGACGGCATTGCGAGCTTCGGGACGATTCAGCGTGATGATGCCAATGCGGCCACGCTTTTCAAAAAGGACGATGTCTGACATAGAGACATCTTAGGACCCACAGCTAAGTGAGGAGAATTTATGCCTCTTTTGGCTGTGCAGGTGCTTGAACTGGCTTTTTCTTGTCTACAGGCCGTGTAGGGCGCAATGGACGCGGCATAGCAGTTCCAGGGGTCACCACAATGCTGAAGAGCGCTGCAATTTGAGGAATAGATGGCGCCAAGCGAGTAATAGTGGTTGCCAATTCTGTGGTCACAGCATTTGGTGGCGCAGGAGCGACGAGTTGTGACCTCACAGGGCTAAAGGCAGCAGCCTCTAGAACAGCAATCCAACGATCGCTCGGTGCATCGGCTTCAAGATTTTGCGAAGCAGCTGCAGCAAGGCGTGAGCCGAGTTCTGAAGGGAACGGTGCGCCAGCCTTAGGCGGCTGTGAAGACAACTTCAAGGCACGCACAATGCGACCAACCTTGAGTGCTGCATCGATATCGGACAGCCATTCTTTTTGATCTTTTTCTTGACGTGCAACGAGTCCTTCACGAAGGGTCTTTGCAATTGCACGTGTAGTTTCATCGCGGGCGATTGCTGGGTCGTCACCAGAAGTAACAACAGAACGCAGATCGCGCAGGTCGAGAGTATCGAGATCGGCAACAGCAGCGTCGGCACGGTCGAGCCATTCAGCAACGCGCAATTTTGGAAGAAGATTTTCAGCCATGGTGATGAGGCCATCGGCTGGAATGAGTTCTTTTCCTTCTTGCTTGAGCAGTTTATTTTGGTCAGCAATTGCCGTACGCACTGCAGGAATACCACCAGACAACACGCGCTCAGCAATTGCGCTTTGTGCTTCTGGAAGATTTGCCAAGATGGTGTTGCGATGTGCGCGACCAGGCTTCAAACGTTTTGCACGTGGACGCTGCGGCAGATCGGGTGGAGGAGTAAAGGAAGGACGGCGACGAGCTTCTTGCCCTTCACGGCGAGGTTCGCGTGCTTTACCTTCTTCTTTTGCACCATCTTCACGTCGCGGACGTCGCGCACCTTTGTCGCCAGGTTTTCCGTCGCCAGGCTTGTCACCACGACGAGCATTGCGCTTGTCGCCAGAAAATGAACGCTCGGAACGTGGAGCCTTGGTTTCCATGACCGCTTGAAATGGTTTGTCTGAAGGAAGGATTTCAATGCGTTCCAATTTTTCAACGCGTTGCTTGCCAGCAACAACACCCAAAATGGTGATGCCATCGATAGCAAACTCGGCATCGGCTTTTACTACGTCTCCGACTTTGTGAGATGAAGACAGAATGGATCCGTCGAGTACACCTTTAGGATTCTTGGCTCCAGCTGCTCGCCAGGTCCACGAACCGTCGGGGCTGTTACTGGTGAGTTCAATTTCAATCCTGCGAGACATAGGTAAGCAACGCTAACGGCAAAATCGCGATATTTCGCTGATCGTGCGACATTGTCAGCCGCGTGTCTTACACCGTTAGTAACATGTCGATGTGCCTATTTACGCTTTAGGAACCCAGGTTCCCAACATTGACCCCACTGCCTACGTACATCCCGATGCAGTGGTCATTGGGAGTGTCACCATCGGTCCAGAGTCCACCATCTGGGCTGGAGCAGTTCTTCGTGGAGACGACGGCGAAATCGTGATTGGGGCGCGAACCAGCATCCAAGATGGAACGGTCATCCATACCACTCCGATGTATCCAACAACGGTCGGAGACGACTGCGTCATTGGCCACATTGTTCACTTAGAAGGCTGCACCATCGAAAGCAATTCTCAGGTGTCATCGGGGTCCATTGTGTTGCACCAAGTGGTGGTGCGTTCCGGTGCAATTGTTGCAGCCAACGCCGTCGTACTAAACGGTATGGAAGTGCCCAGCGGCGCACTTGCCGTCGGCGCCCCTGCAACCATCAAACTCGATCGCGCTCGATCTGGCGACATTGCAATGGGTGTTGCGGCGTACGTGGCAAAGGGTCGTCGATTCCGCAAAGAACTACGCCGCATCGATGAATGATTCGTCGCAACGTCTTACTGAAAATATTCTCCTAGAGGTTTTGGTCGATCAAGAGTTTGTGGAAATTGTGAGCGATGCACTGTGGGCGTGTGGCGCACAAGCTGTTGAAGTCATCGACGAGAGCACACACAGCATTGTTCGCACCCACCTTGGGGCTGAGCCGTTAGGGCAGTGGGAAAGCCATGTTGAACATTTCGGCAACGAAGAAAACAAATTGCAGGAATGGCCAGTGCGCTTGTTTTCACAAAACAGCGACGTAGCCAATACATGGCGTCAATTTGCAAAAATAACTCTCGTTGAATCAGTTGCTCTCGTTCCACATTGGAAGAGGGAAGAGTTCAATGAATCTGATACATCGGCGTTTCCCATCTTCATCGAACCTTACGGTTCTTTTGGCATCGGAGATCACCCCACGACGCGGGCAACACTTTCTCTAGCGTTACAGAATCTGAATGAAGCGAATGTGGCACCGCATATTCTCGACATCGGTTGTGGCTCTGGTGTACTGAGCATTGCGTTACTTAAAAAACACAGTGGTCAAGCACACGGCATAGATCTTGCAGCAACTGCAATAGAAGCAAGCGTTTTCAATGCGAAATTAAATGGCGTGGAAGACTTATTCACCTGTCAACAAGGTGGCCTTGAATGCGTTTCCGGCACGTTCACACACGTGTTGGCCAACATTTTGGCTCCTGTGTTGCTTGACGGCGCAATTGCAATCAGTGGCGCGGTACAAAAAGATGGTTATCTCTTCTTAAGTGGTTTCACTGAATCGAGAGAACACGACATCATTACGTGTTACGAAGAACTTGGATTTCGTTTCCTCAACAAACGAGAAATTGATGGCTGGCTTGCGCTCAGCCTGCAGCGCGTGAGCGAACACCAATTGGTGCAATGAGGTGAAAACCAGCGGCGTGACGCTCTTCTTCAGACTCGCCGCCCCAGAATCCGTATTCATGATTCTCGCGCGCAAAAGTGCGACAGGTATCGAGAACGCTGCACGACATGCACACTTCACGAGCCATTGATTCGCGGCGCAAACGTGATTGCGGTCGTTCAGCTGCCGGTGGAAAGAACACTGTGGTGAGACCACGACATGCTCCTTCGTTCATCCATTTTTCTACGGCGAAATCTCTCCGCGAATATGATTCCACTGCTGCCATCACACACCCCCCGATGTTGTGCCAAACCCCACACGCGAAGTGTACCTACATCTAACTCAACAGTCAATTAAGCAGGTGCACATTAAGTTACTACGCGGTAAACAGCCTCGGCGAAAGCTTTCACATCACCGGGTTCGGTATCCCACGATGTCATCCAACGCACGCGGTGTCGTGCTGGTTCCCAGTCCCAGAAAAATGACACCTCTCTGAGTTGTTCTGCATGTGCTGGCGAGATGGTGGGGTAGAGGCTGTTCACAGCTGGTGCATCAGTCAGTTCGAGTGTTGGAATGGAATGCACCGCGTCGAAAAGGGAAGCGGCTGCTCCATTTGCCGATGTTCCTAGTTGCACCCACAAATCGTTGTTGAGAACTGCCGCGAATTGAGCAGAAACGAAACGCATTTTGGAGGGCAACTGAGTTGTTTGCTTGCGTGCGTAAGGGGCATACCTCAATGCACGTTGAGCAGTCTCTAAAGAAAAATCTTCGTACGTCTGTGAACGACGAGCGCCTTGCGGAAAATAGAGAACCGCTTCGCCGTACATCAAACCATTTTTTGTTCCACCAAAGGTGAGCACATCAACACCAGCGTCCACAGTAAATTCACGCACCGACGAGATACCGCCCAATGCCGCGGTTGCATTTGCGATACGCGCGCCATCCATATGCACGAGGAGGCCATGTTCATGAGCACAGATGCATAACTGCTCTATTTCGGCAGCGGTGTAAAGGGTTCCAAGTTCAGTTGGTTGGGTGAGAGACACAACACGCGGCTGAGCGTGATGCATGATGCCGAGGTCTCCTGCAACTCGTTCAATGTCTTGCGGAGTCACCTTTGCGTCAACACTCGGAACCGCAAGCAATTTGATTCCGGCACGTTCGGGGGCGCCCGTTTCATCGATGTGTAAATGAGACCACTGACTACACAACACCGCATCTCCTGGCCCACACAAACTAGAGAGCGCAAATACATTGCCGCCGGTACCACCAAAGACAAAGAAGGCTTTTGTTCCAGCACCAAAAATTCTCTCGAACTGAGCCTCGGCCTCAGCGGTGAAAACGTCGCCGCCATATGCAATGGCGTGACCAAGATTCGCGAGCTGCAAGTTCTCCATCACAGCTGGGTGCACACCAGCAAAATTGTCGGAAGCAAAACTGCGCGAGGTGGTTGATTGAGATGACATCTCGATCAGTCTCGCAAATAATTCAGCGAATATGCCATAATTTCGTCATGACGAAATTACCCGGTGACCAGGAGTGGCAGAGGAAAAAGACTCCCGATGGACCACGATGCAGGTGGTGTCGCCGGGTCCTGCAAGAACGTTCCGGGCCTGGTCGACCGCGAGCGTATTGCAGCCAGCCATGTCGTCAATGGGACTGGGTTGCACGTCAAAGGGCCCGCGAAGTTCAACTCAGCGATGAGCAGCTCGTGATGGCACGTGAAGAGCTGAACGACATTCATGATGCTCTGTACGTGCTGTCGTGTGCCGTTGACGACGTACAACGAGATCTGGCAGATATTGAGAAGCCAAGCGCCAAGGAGCTACGAGACATGCTCCAGTGGATTTTGGAATGTGCCGAACCTATTGGTTCCCTGCGACTGCGCCCATAATAAGCGTTATGTAAAATTAATGTGAGATCAAACGGTGGGGTTCCTTAGCCCTACTAACCTGCGGACATGAGTCACCCCTCCGAGGCACCGTTCAGCACAGCCGCTCAAGCAATTTTGAAAGACCTTGAACAACACCGCGAGAAAGATATTCGCTGGCGCGACGGCAAAGCATTTAGTTTGACCTACTGCGCCTCAGACGATGCACGGCAATTGTCTGAAACTGCTTACCGGATGTTCTCTCATGAAAATGCGCTCAACGTAGCCGCATTTCCGAGTCTCAAAAAGATGCAACAAGAGGTTCTCGACTTCGTGATGCAACTTCTCGAGGCGCCGTCCACCGGAGCCGGTTTTATGACCTCTGGAGGAACCGAGAGTCTCGTCTTAGTCGTTTACGGCGCTCTGCAGCGCGCCATTGCACTGAGAGGCATAGAGCGCCCGCAGGAACAACGCTTCAACGTGGTCTTGCCTTCCTCCGCTCACGCTGCGCTCGAGAAGGGATGCACGTACTTCAACGTTGAGGCCCGCCGCGTTCCAGTGCGAGCCGATTGGCGCGCCGACGAGGAAGCAATGATCGCTGCGTGCGATGACAACACCATTCTTGTGGCGTGCTCTGCCCCTCAATATCCGCAAGGTGTTGTCGACCCGTTGGAGCGCATTGGCGCAGAAACGATGCGTCGCGGTATTCCCTTTCACGTTGATGCGTGCATGGGCGGAATGCTGCTCCCCTTTCTTGCGCCTTCCCATTTGCCATGGAACTTTTCTGTTCCAGGAGTTACATCGATGTCGGTCGATTTACACAAGTACGGCTACACCGCTAAAGGTGCCGGAGTCATTGTTTATGCCAACAAGGAATTGCGGCAGCATCAAACTTTTTTCACCGATAATTGGCTTGGTGGAATGTACGGCTCTTCAGGAATCTTGGGCACCAAAAGCGGTGGACCCATCGCCTCAT
>JBIKNT010000127.1:0-5012 GCA_044358465.1 Ilumatobacteraceae bacterium | reverse complement strand
TCGGCAAGATCAGCAGAGGGGCGACCTGAAAATAAAGCGCTTGACATATACATATGGTGGCACACTTAAGGCGTGGGTAATGCAGGTGAGGAACTAGTTGACATTGTTGACTACAACGACAACGTTTTATATCAATGCACCCGCAAAGAAATGCGCGCCAAGGTGCTGTGTCACCGTGCGGTATTCATCGCAGTCGTCAATTCAGCTGGTGAGTTGCTCATTCATCAGCGCAGTGCAATGAAAGACCTCTGGCCAAGTTATTGGGACATCGCAGTGGGGGGCGTGGTGGCAGCGGGCGAAAGCTACGACTCCGCCGCATTGCGTGAACTCGATGAAGAGGTGGGCATTGCCGGTGTGCCATTGATGCCTCTGGGAATGGGCACGTACACCGACAACATGGTCAGCCTGGTGGGGAAGTGCTTCATGGTGACATACGACGGCCCGCTGATTCTGCGCGATGGCGAGGTAGTTGCCACCGAGTGGGTGCCGCAAAGCGACTTGCAGCAGCGCTTGGCAGGACGCGATTTTTTGCCCGACAGCAAAGAATTACTCATGCCCGCTTTACAAAAAATGTGGAATGAAGTGACCCCGTAAGGATCTCGCTACCCTTTGTATGAGATTGACGATGAAAGTAGGCCCTCATGCTGGAAATTGAGTTCACCATCGAGCCTTTCATTGAGGGTGCCCCCGGAAAGCACGTCACCGCTGCAGTTGCTGCTGTTGAAAAATATGGTGTCGTTGTTGATTTCGGGCCGTTCGGCTCCACTTTCACAGCATCACAAAGCGATGTTGCTGCCATTGTGAGCTCACTATTAGAAGCCGCCTATGGCAACGGTGCAACTCATGTCAGCGTTCACGTTGGGCCGCAAGAACAATGACCGTGCCCGATCATCCATTAGTAAACGCGGTGCAACCGTTGCTCGATGCAATTGGTGCGAGTCTTGTTGCGCCAACGAGCATTACATCAAGCGATATTCCCATTGAATGGGATGGAAACGTTATTGCCGGCATACGACTCCCTCCGTTGCATGGAGCACTTGACCGCATTATTGAGGCAGTAGAAAAAGAACTTGGTGGCAAGCTCAAAGATCTTTCACGTAACGATAAGCAGCGAGCAATTCGCTTGCTCGATGACCAAGGTGCATTTATTTTGCGTCGTGCAGTGGAAGACGTCGCCGATGTGATGGGCGTTTCACGAATTACGGTTTATAACTACTTAAACGCGATGCATCGTTAAAGTTTGCGCAACTGAACATCGGTAATGCGATGGTCGCTACCTTTATTCATCACAAGTGACGCCCGTGTTTTGGTGGGGTCAATATTCTCACGCAAGTTGCGCCCGTTAATTTCAGCCCAAATACCTTTTGCTACTTCTGTTGCTTCGTCATCTGAAAGATCTGCGAAGTGCTTAAAAAAACTGTTGGGGTCTTTAAAAACAGTTTGACGTAGCGCGTGAAAACGATCGACATACCAATTGCGTATGTCGGTTTCGTCTGCATCTATGTAAATCGAAAAGTCAAAATAGTCGGAAACGAATTCATTTGCTTCATTGCCTACTTGTAAAACATTTAAGCCTTCAAGAATGAGAATGTCGGGCTGACGCACTTCAACTTGTTCACCATCAACAATGTCGTACACCACGTGGCTGTACACAGGAGCTGATACTGAAGGATGCCCGGCTTTCAACTCACGAAGAAATTGCAAGAGGTGCTTCGTGTCGTAGCTCTCGGGGAAACCCTTGCGGTTCATGAGACCACGGTCGGCAAGTTCATCGTTCGGGAAAAGAAACCCGTCTGTGGTGATGAGGTCAACCTTCGGGTGTTCTGGCCAACGCGCCAAAAGAGCCTGCAAAATACGGGCAAAAGTGCTTTTTCCCACCGCCACGCTGCCGGCCACACCAATGACGTAGGGAACTTTCGGAGACATAGTTCCCAGAAATGTTGCCGATACTTTGTGCAAGTTTTGTGTTGCACTCACATACAAATTGAGTAGACGGGTGAGTGGAAGATAAATTGCTGCAACTTCGTCGAGATTGATGCTCTCGTTAATACCACGCAGCGCTTCAAGGTCTTTTTCGCGAATGGTGAGTGGAGTAGAGGCACGCAGGTCGGCCCACTCATCACGAGTGAAGGGAATGTAGCGGTCGCTGTCGAGCATTTTCTATCCGCGTTTCCAAGGGGCACTTGGCGAAACTGCACCTTTAGCGGTGAGTACTTCAACACCAGTGTCGGTGACGAGCAGTGTGTGTTCAAACTGTGCGGTGCGCTTGCCATCGGCCGTTACTGCGGTCCAATCGTCGTCCCACATTTTGTGCTGCCAAGTACCCAAGCTGATCATGGGCTCAACAGTAAATGTCATTCCTGGTCGCATGATCATGTTGTTGCGCGAGTCGTAGTAGTGCAGCACCTGAATGTCGGAATGGAAAAGTTCGCCAATGCCGTGGCCAATAAATGCGCGAATAACACCCATTCTGTGCAGTTTGGCGTGTGTTTCAATTGCCTTGCCAATGTCGCTGATGGGGCGGCCCGGCACAACTGCCTCGATGCCTTTCCACATGCACTCTTCAGCAACACGTGTGAGAAGTTTGCTCTCTTCATCAACTTCGCCAACAAAAAAAGTTGCGTTGGTATCGCCATGTACACCATTTACGTAACACGTGACGTCGAGGTTGATGATGTCGCCATCGTTCACAACAGTTGAGTCGGGAATGCCATGGCAGATGACTTCATTCAAACTGGTGCACACACTCTTGGGGTAGTGGTGATAGTTGAGCGGGCTGGGGTATGCGCCGCGCTTGATGGTTTCGTCGTGCACAAATACATCGATGTCATTTGTGGTCATGCCGGGCTTCACAAAGTCGCCAGCCAACTTCAAAATTTCTGCAGCCATGTCGCAGGCATAACGCATGCGTTCAATAACCTCGGGCGACTTCACACGAGCTTCCTCTGTACGTGGCACTTCACCAGTGTCGGCATAGGGAGGCTTTTGAATGCCGGCCGGAACCGTTCTCATGGGGCTTACCACTCCGGGAAGCACTTTCCCCTCAAGGGGTTTGTGGCAGCGCTTGTACTTGCGCCCACTGCCGCACCAGCACGGATCGCTTGCAACCGGAAGCACGGCGGGAGGGGTCTGATTGCTCATAACGCCCCAAGGCTATTGGGAATCAGAGGGGGTATTGCATTTTTTCTATTGCCGTGTTCAGATACCAACTTCACACATAGGGGGTGTGGCTACACAAGACACATTCAGGGGAAGGACAGCCGTGGACGAACGGTTTGTGATGGATTCTCCTGGCGGGTCTCGGGAAGCATTGGCTGAGCGCCGCTCTGCACTCTCTCGTGATCTGCTGGGAACTCATGGTGAAGGCGCTCGCGCGCCACGATCAGTATTGCGGCGAAAGCCTGCCTCGGGTTCGCAACAACGAACTCGTAGTCAACCTCCAGTACGAAAGAAGCAACGCATACCCGAACTTGCCATCGGCGTCACGTTGGTGGTCGGTGGAGCACTTGGTGCTGCATGGCTTCACGGGAATGGCAATCAACAGATCACTGTTGTCGCGTCATCTCGGGCACTAGATGTTGGGCATGTCATCACTGCAAATGATCTTGTAGCTCAAAACATCTCTTCGGAAGTTGCTCGATATTTTGTGCCCGCTGCAGAGGCTAAAAACTTACTGGGCAGAACATTGAGTGCTGCAGTCGGATCAAGCGAACCCATCAGTGAAAAATTTCTCTTAACAGCTCGGCCATTGCTGGCCGATGAAATACTTGTGCCACTCAAACTTAACAGCGGAGATTTTCCACCCGATTTGTATCCGGGAAATATTGTTCGGATTGCACTCACACCCGACCCTGGCCTCTCAACAAAAATAGAAACAGAGGCCTACAAGAACTCGGTTGAAGTTTGGTCATTGCATCCGCCAACAGATCTTGAAACGAATTACGTCGTAACGTTAAGAGCGAAGCAAGATTTGCTGCTTCCTGCGGCCGCAGCGGGGAAAGTAAAGTTGGTGGTGGTGGGCAAATGAGCCTTTCACGACACACAAACATTGATGTCTTGCCCACGCGATCAGAAGCACAAGCAGAACTGGTACGACAACTCACAAAAAAAGTGCGCGACGCACTCGCTCAACACCGCGTCACCTTAAGAAACTCACATCGCAGTGAACCCGATATTGCAGATGAAATTTCTCTCGCCAGGCGAGTAGTTGCCGCGGAACGAGAAAAGGAGGTTTTTGAGGGCGCCATTGGGCTCGAGCTTTCCTTCGAAGAGTTTGATCTTGCAGGAGAAAGCGTGATCGCGGGAGTTTTGGGTCTTGGCCGTTTACAGCCACTCCTGGAAGATGCTGATATTTCAGACATACACATTCGCGGTGCATCCCCAGTATGGGTGAAGCGTCGCGACGGCTCGCGAATCTGTGTTGAACCAATCGTCGATAGTGACGAAGAACTTATTGAACTTATTCGACGCGCTGCTACAAGGTTTGTGCGCAATGAGCAGCGTTTCGATGCGGCAAACCCTGAACTCAATTTACAACTTCCTGATGGGTCTCGGCTGTTTGCGACAATGGCAGTGTCGCAACATCCAAGCTTGATTATTCGGCGGCATCGTTTTGAGATTTCATCATTACTGGAGTTGGAAGATCGTGGTTTATGCAACGGCCAGGTGAGGAGTTTCCTCGCTGCAGCTGTTCGCGCGCGCCGCAATATTGTGATTGCCGGTGGTACTGGTTCTGGAAAAACAACTCTGTTGCGGGCGCTACTCAACGAAGTTCCACGTGAAGAACGAATAGTTACCATTGAAGATGCCTATGAACTAGGAATCGAAAGATTTGCAGACCTGCACCCAGATCATGATGCTCTGCAATCGCGTGCGGCAAACATTGAAGGACGAGGCGAAGTCACGATGGCCGACCTCACGCGAATGGCATTACGTATGGACCCCGACAGAGTCATCGTGGGTGAAGTAAGAGGGGCTGAAGCATTTCCCATGCTGATGGCGATGAGCCAGGG
>JBIKNT010000126.1:0-5019 GCA_044358465.1 Ilumatobacteraceae bacterium | reverse complement strand
ATTTCAGCTACGCGGTCATTACGGTCAAATGATGGCATTCATCCCAGCCCCGATGGTCGGGTAGTGCTGGCTACTGCAATTGCTCGAGCTGTTGGCATTGCGCCTAGTGCTCCGGGTGATTGCATGAAGGTGAATTTCCAAGACGATTCTCGGGTGTTACAAGGTGTAATGCCCACCACAACCACCCTGGGCGCAGGTGCTTCAACAACTTTGGTAAGCGATACCACCACGGCACCCGTGCCGGTGGTAACCACGAGTCCTGCTGTGGCAACAGTGCCTGCAACAACGGTTCCGGTTGCTACAACCGTTGCAACAGCTCCAACTGCTGCACCTGCAACAACCATTCCCACGCCAACGGTTGACGCGCCTGCGGGTTAAAACGAAAGTCACGCTGCCTATTTGAAATGGTGGTTGTTACTGAGCGTGAGGGGTGACACGATAGGTCGGTGCTTCAAGTCAATGCCATCACCGTTGAAATAGGCGGCAAGACCATTGTTGAAGACGCAACCTTCACCGTGATGCCACGCGACAAGGTGGGCCTTGTTGGCCGCAATGGTGCGGGAAAGACCACTCTTTTCAAAACCCTCGGCGGCGACAACGACCCCACAAAGGGAAACATTTTGCGTAAAGGTGGCTATGGCTACTTATCGCAAGATCCACGAGCTGCCGGACAATTCGACGGACGACTCGCGGTCAACCATATTTTGTCGGGGCGCAACATTGACGAAGATCTCACGCGTTTAGAGAAGTTGCGCATTGGCATGGAAGAAAATGCGAGTGAAGCAAATATTCGCAAGTACACCAAGGCCGAAGAACTGTTTCGCGACAAAGGTGGATACTCAGCCGATAGCGAAGCGCGTTCCATTGCAGCAGGTTTGGGGCTCAAGCCCGACCGTCTCGATTTGCAACTAGGGGTTCTTTCTGGCGGAGAGCGGCGGCGAGTAGAACTCGCACGCATTTTGTTTGCGGGCAGCGACATGTTGTTGCTCGACGAGCCCACCAACCACCTCGACGTTGACGCAAAAAACTGGTTGCTCAACTTTTTACGCCAATATCGCGGCGCTCTACTAGTTATTAGCCACGACCTTGAATTGCTCGATGAAGCAATTACTCGTGTGCTGCACCTCGACCGCCCGGGCGAAGATGAAGTGGGCACCTTGGTGGAGTACAAGGGCACCTACACGCAATACAAAACTTCACGTGCAGACGACGAGCGCAGAACGGCAAAGAAAGCCGCAATGGAGTCGAAAGAAATTGACCGCTTGCAAACTTTGGTCGATCGCTTCGGAGCAAAAGCAACGAAAGCAAGCATGGCGCACAGCATTGAAAAGCGCATCGACCGCATGGAGTCAACTCGCACGAAGGCCGGTGCGAAAGATCGCGTCATGAAAGTGAAGTTTCCTGACCCGCCACAAGCTGGTGAAACGGTCATCACCGTGAGCCATTTGTCGAAGGCTTACGCGGGGCCACCTATTTTTGAAGATGTTTCATTCGATTTAGGTAGAGGCGAGCGACTGCTCATATTGGGCCTCAATGGTGCAGGTAAAACAAGCTTGCTACGTATTTTGGCTGGTGAAACAGAAGCAAACCTGGGCAACTTCGAGTTTGGGTACAAAGTGCAAATGGGTTACTACGCACAAGAGCACGACAATCTCGACCCACATGCCAACCTCATCGACCACATGCGTAAAGAGGCTCCTCCACAGTTGGCGCTCACAGAAACACAACTACGTGGCTACCTGGGAATGTTTGGGCTTTCAGGAACCAAAGTGTTCCAAGAGTCGGGCACTCTCTCAGGTGGAGAGAAAACAAAGTTAGCTCTTGCCATGTTGATGGTGGGTCGCAATAACTTGTTGTTACTTGACGAACCTACGAACAACCTCGACCCTGCGAGTCGCGAATCAATTGCCAACTCACTTTCCGATTGGAAAGGCGCAATCATTTTCGTGAGCCACGACCCCGAATTCGTTGAGCGGCTTTCACCTACCAAGGTGCTATTGCTCCCCGATGGCGAAGTGGACTACTTCAATAAGTCTTGGCTCGACCTCGTGAGCCTTGCCTAGGGTATTCATTGCTCTACGAGTGATACGGTTTCGCTCATGAAAATAGGAATTTTTGGTGGAGCAATTACTACTGGAACCCTCGATGACATTGTGGTCGAGGCACGAGCAGCGGAACAAGATGGTTTTGCCAGTTATTGGGCTCCCCAGTTATTCGGCCACGATACTCTTACCGCCCTTGCAGTAGTTGGGCGAGAAGTTCCGCGCATTGAACTTGGCACAGCAGTAGTGCCAACCTACCCACGCCACCCCATGATGTTGGCGCAGCAGTGCCTCACGGTGAATGCCGCAGTGAGCGGCCGGTTGTGCTTGGGAATTGGGTTGAGTCACAAAATTGTGATTGAGAACATGATGGGAATGTCATTCGATAAACCAGTACGACACATGCGTGAATACCTCACTGTTCTCGCTCAGATTGCACAAACATCGAAAGTGTCATTCAGGGGCGAGGTGTATTCATCTCATGCAGATGTTTCCGTTCCTGGTTCGCAACCATTTTCTGTTGTAGTTGCTGCACTTGGCGAGCAAATGCTTCGCGTCACTGGCGCGCTTGCCGATGGCACTCTTACCTGGTGCACAGGGCCAGCAACGTTGTCGTCGCACACTATTCCTACGCTCAACCGCGCTGCCGACGAAGCAGGAAAGCCAACACCCCGCGTCATTGCGGCATTGCCTGTATGTGTCACCGAAGATCGCGAGGCCGCATTGGCCCGCGCATCGCAGGTTTTTGCTATTTATGGCCAACTTCCTAGCTACCGAGCCATGCTCGATCTTGAAGGTGCAGCAGGGCCAGCCGACATTGCCATTGTGGGAAGTGCTGCAGAAGTGTGTGAACGAGTGAGTGCGTTGCGCGACATTGGCGTCACCGACTTTGGAGCGGTGGAATTTGGCGGCAACCCCGATGAAACGGCCGCAACTCGTGCTGCCATGAAGTCACTTTTGTAGGAGAGGTCATGGACTATTCCGGTTATCAATTAGCGCGTGTAGAGGTTGTCGACGGGGTTGCTTCAGTTGTCATCAACAATCCCCCCATCAATATCTTTGATCTTCCGCTTTATGGCGAGATGGCAAAACTTGCTGGTGAACTAGCAAGCGATAACGACGTGCGTGTAGTGGTTTTGAGTTCTGCCAATCCCGACTTCTTTATCCCACACTTCGACGTGGGTCTCATTTTGCAAATACCGCAAGACCTGCCCACACCTACTGAGCTCAATACCTTCACCAAAATGTGTGAAGCATTTCGCGAAATGCCCAAAGCAACTATTGCAGTAATTGAAGGTCGCATTGGCGGCGGGGGAAGCGAACTGGCGCTGAGTTGCGATATGCGTTTTGCGCTGCGAGGTAAAGCAGTTTTTAATCAGCCTGAAGTTGCCCTCGGCATTATTCCCGGTGGAAGTGGCACCGTACGGCTCTCGCGTTTAGTGGGTCGTTCACGAGCTCTTGAAGTAGTGCTCGGTTGTGACGATATTGATGCCGATACTGCTGAACAATGGGGTTGGGTGAATCGCACGTTGAATGAAGGCGAACTGTGGCCATTCGTGCAGCGCATGGCACAACGCATTGCTTCTTTTCCGCCGGCAGCCGTGCAAGAAGCAAAGGCGGCAATTTTGCGCAGCGATCACAATATTCACGATGAATTACTGCAAGAGGCCATTGGCTTCAACAAATTGCTTGCCGACCCACGCGCACAAACTGCGATGCAAAATTTCATGGAACGCGGTGGCCAAACAAGCGATGGCGAAAAACGCTTAGGTGAGCTTGCGGGTGAATTGGGCTAACGCTCGTCTTTAGTGTTTGTTAATGGAAACAGGGCTGGGCTGATAGGGCTTGTTCACCAAGTCAAAGAAGTCGTTGCCTTTGTCGTCGACCACAATGAATGCAGGGAAATCTTTCACTTCAATTTTCCAAACTGCTTCCATACCAAGTTCTGCGTATTCCAACACTTCTACTTTGGTGATGCAATCTTGGGCTAAACGTGCAGCAGGGCCGCCAATAGAACCAAGGTAAAAACCGCCGTGCGTTTTGCAGGCATTAGTTACCTGTGCGGAACGGTTGCCCTTTGCCAACATGATGAAGCTGCCACCTTGTGCTTGGAACTCATCAACATATGAGTCCATGCGCCCAGCAGTGGTGGGTCCGAATGAACCCGACGCCATACCAGTAGGCGTTTTTGCTGGCCCTGCGTAATACACGCAGTAATCTTTCATGTATTGCGGCATGCCACCACCGGCATCGATGCGCTCTTTGATTTTTGCGTGAGCAATATCGCGCGCCACCACCATGGGGCCAGTCAACATGACACGAGTTTTCACTGGGTATTGCGACAACTTCTTGCGGATGTCGCTCATGGGCTGGGTGAGATCTATTTGCACCACTTCGCTGGCCAGTTGATCTTCGGTAATTTCTGGCAAGAAACGTGCAGGGTCGGTTTCAAGTTCTTCAAGGAAAATGCCTTTGGCAGTAATTTTTCCTACTGCTTGACGGTCGGCACTACATGACACAGCAAATGCAACGGGGCAACTTGCACCGTGGCGTGGGAGGCGAACAACGCGTACGTCGTGGCAGAAATACTTGCCGCCAAATTGAGCACCAATTCCTGTTTGTTGAGCAAGCTTTAACACTTTTTGTTCAAGGTCAATATCGCGAAATGCGTGGCCGAGTGCACTACCCGCAGTGGGGAGCGCATCGAGATAGCGAGCGCTAGCAAGCTTTGCGGTTTCTACAGCAATTTCCGCAGAGGTGCCGCCAATGACAACAGCGAGGTGATATGGCGGGCATGCTGCAGTGCCAAGCGTTTTCATTTTGTCAAACAGCCAAGGCAGAAGTGCCTTCTCGTTCAGTAGTGCTTTGGTTTCTTGGAAGAGGTAGCTCTTGTTCGCAGAGCCGCCACCTTTTGCCATGAAGAGAAACTTGTATGCATCGCCATCGACGGCAGAAATTTTGATTTCAGCGGGAAGGT
>JBIKNT010000189.1:0-3706 GCA_044358465.1 Ilumatobacteraceae bacterium | reverse complement strand
CCGACTCCTGGGCCCCCTCCGCCATGAGGAATGCAGAAGGTCTTGTGCAAATTGAGGTGGCTCACGTCGGCGCCGAACTTGCCAGGTTGTGCCAGCCCAACAAGGGCATTGAGATTTGCGCCATCGACGTACACCTGGCCGCCGTGTTGATGAATGAGAGCGCAGATATCGGTGACGGCAGTTTCAAAAACGCCGTGTGTGGATGGGTAGGTAATCATGAGTGCCGCGAGTTCTGTGGAGTGCTGCACACACAACTCTTCAAGGTGGGCTACGTCTACGTTGCCATCTTCGTCGCATCTCACAACGTGAACCTTCATTCCTGCCATCACTGCGCTTGCGGCGTTGGTGCCATGGGCACTCGATGGAATGAGGCAAACATTTCTATGTGCTTCGTTTCGTGAGCGGTGATACGCACGTATGGCTAACAATCCGGCAAATTCTCCTTGGCTGCCAGCATTTGGTTGCAAACTGATTGCGTCGTAACCGGTAATTCTGCAGAGCCACGTCTCAAGTTGGTCTATGAGTTCTCGCGAACCCAACTGAGTGTTGGTGGGGGAGAACGGGTGAATGTTGGCGAATTGTGGCCACGTGATGGGTTCCATCTGGGAGGTGGCGTTTAATTTCATTGTGCATGAACCAAGTGGAATCATGGTGCGATCGAGTGCCAGATCTTTATCGGCTAAGTGGCGCAGGTAGCGCAGCATTTCGTGCTCGGTGCGATAGTCGGTGAATGCGCGGTGATTGAGAAACGCATCTTGACGAACTTGAGTGAAACAAGACTCCACCTCGGTTGCCCACAAGTTTTGGATTTCACCAGCGCATCCAAAGAACCCCGCAATGGTGTTGAGGTCTTCAATGGTCATAGTCTCGTCTATGGAGACACCCACTTCGGTAGGTGACGTATGGCGCAAATACCATTCATCTTTTGCGACAGTGGAAACTAATGCAGCGGCGTCTGCGCTGCGGGGAATGACACTTAAAGTATCGAACCAGGTGTCGTTGGTAACTGTGTGTCCGGCGCTAAGAAGTGCCGTTCTTAATACAGACGTATATGAGTGCACTCGTAATGCAATGCTTTGCAAACCTTCGCGGCCGTGCCAGGAACCGTAGAAACCCGCAATATTTGCCAGCAACACCTGAGCCGTGCAGATATTTGACGTGGCCTTTTCTCGTCGAATGTGCTGTTCGCGCGTTTGTAGAGCGAGACGTAGTGCGGGTCGACCTTCAGTATCGGTGCTGACACCAACGAGGCGACCAGGCAGCGACCGAGAGTAGTCAGATTTCGTAGCAATAAAAGCTGCATGAGGTCCACCCATCCCTAGTGGTACTCCAAAGCGCTGCGAGGTACCGATGGCAACGTCAATACCGAGTTGTCCAACTGGCGTTGCAATGCAGGAATAGAGGAGATCAACTGCAGCGATGCTCACTGCATTGCGTGCAGTCATGTTTGCGGCAAACTTTTGAATCTCGTCATTGCGAAGAACGTGACCACTGACGCCAGGGACAGAAATGAGTCCGCCGAAATACTCTTGAGACTCTGAGCGCTCGAGATCTCCTACGACAAGAATAATTCCGATGGGTTCTGCTCGTGTTTGGAGTACGGCCAATGTTTGCGGCAGTACATCTTCATGGATATAGAAGTGATTCGACTCAGAAGTGGAAATACGGTGTGCCATTGCCATGGCTTCAGCAGCTGCCGTTGATTCATCGAGAAGAGAAGCATTCGCGATGTCGTAACCACAGATTTCAGTAATCATTGTTTGATAGTTCAGTAGTGCTTCCAGTCGGCCTTGAGATATCTCAGGTTGATATGGGGTATATGCCGTGTACCAAGCGGGATTCTCCAAAACATTGCGCTTGATGACTGGTGGGGTAATGGTTCCGAAATAGCCCATTCCTATGGCGCTTCTTCCCACCACATTTTTGTTTGCCATCTCTAACAAAGTTTCCGTGGCATCGCGCTCTGAGAGCGCCTCGGGCAGTTCAAGGGGAGTGTTGAATGCAATATTGCTCGGAACGATCTCGCTGCATAGTGCGCTGAGACTGTTGCTGCCTACTGCGTCGAGCATCGTTTGCAGGTCTGTGTCGCTATGCGACATATGACGCTCAGCAAAATGATCTTGCGAAAAATGCGATGGTGACAACTTCATATCGGGCTCCAGTTTCAACAGCGTGCTGTTCTTCAAGGGTCGTTAAAAACGGTGAACAGCCCCCGCTGTCTGGGAACCTGAGAGCTTCGCGAGTAAATCGCTTTCCCCGTCGGTGATGTGCAAGCACATTCTTTCCAGCGTGTGAGTTTCTCGCCGGTCCTTTGGCCTGAGAGGTTCCGGGGCGGTTGCTCCTTCGGCGACTCTTACCTGACTTCTATTGCCACCAGATAAGGGTGCTCTCCCAGCGAGAGTGTGATTCAGTTGTGTACTCAATCTAGTTGATGCGCTCTGATTTTTCATGCTCGTAAGCGGCAATTGCGTTCAATTGTGCCCCTAGAGTTGCATCAACCCATCGAGAGCCTTCGTTCACAATCTTGTCGTAGCTCTGCTGTGGGGCACGTAACTGATCTTGGAAATGCGGCATCACACTTTGCGCAAAGAGTTCGTAACTGCGCTGAGTGGCGCCCCAATCGGCGAGGTCGGCACCGAGGAAGAGATATGTGCCGAAGCCGCCGGTTTTTTCCTCGAGGCGAGCAAGTTGCGCGATAGCCATTTCTGGAGTGCCAATGACCATTCGACCCGTCTCATTTGCAAAATCGACAAAGTCGTCGAAGTCGCTTGGTGGAGGAGGATCGTTGGGGTCGCCCATTGGAATGATGTGAGATAGATACTCAAATACCCATTGCAGGCCGTACTTGCAGTTTTCGCGCGCTTGCTTTTCGGTCTCTGCAATATGCATGGGTCCCATGAGGCGCCACTGGTCGCGCGACACACTGTGCCCATGACGAGAGGCTTCGTCTTGCCAAACGGAATAGTTGTAGTCGAGAACTTGGAACGCAGCTGGTTCGGTTGCGGCAATGGATATCAGACCAGTGCCGTATCGTCCGGCAAGTTTGGAACCAGAAGGCGAAAGAGACGAAGCAACTGCCACAGGGAATTTTGAGTACGGCTTCATTTGCAGCACTGCTTCTTCGCACGTAAACCAGTCGGTGTGTTTCGTAACTGTTTCTCCGGCAAACAAACGCATCATGACATCGAATGCTTCTTCCATACGCGGACGCTGTTGATCGGCTGGGATACCGAGCATGGCTGCGTCGCTGGTGAGTTGCCCAGGCCCTGCACCAAACATCATTCGCCCGCGGGTGAGATGATCGAGCATCACGATGCGATCGGCAAGGATGAACGGGTGGTGGTAGGGAAGCGAATTTACCCCTGTACCGAGTTTGATGTGTTGTGTTCGCTGGCTTGCTGCGGCAATGAATACTTCCGGTGAAGCAATGAGCTCGGAACCAGCTGAATGGTGCTCGCCAATCCATGCCTCGTCGTAGCCAAGAGTGTCGAGCCATTGCACGAGTTCAAGATCTCGATGCAACAAGAGGGTGGGATTAATGCCGGTGCGATGCATTGGCGGAAGAAAAATTCCAAACTTCATTCATTCCTCGTTTCAGTGAGTTGCTTCGTTTAAACAGATCCGTAGGGAAGGGGAGCGCTACCGGCGCCATTGTTCGGTAGGGCATTTAATACCTTTTTCACCGCTGCCACTAAGTCGGCGATGA
>JBIKNT010000124.1:0-5052 GCA_044358465.1 Ilumatobacteraceae bacterium | reverse complement strand
CTGCAACTTATTGCTGACGGGGCAACTCATGTTGGCGTTGCCTCCGATCACATTATTGAAAGTTTTCGTAACGACCTGTACGACGGCTACAAAACAAGTGAGGGCATGGAGCCCGTCATATTGCATCAAATTCCTTTAGTGGAAGATGCGTTGCGTGCCATGGGTGTTGTGGTGTGGGCAATGGAAGAATTTGAAGCCGACGATGCGCTGGGCTCAGCCGCGCGCGTTGCTGCACATGACAAACGCGTCCAACAAGTAGTGATGCTGACGCCCGACAAAGATTTAGGACAGTGCGTAGAAGGCAAGCGAGTAGTGCAATTCGACAGGCGAAACAACATCGTTATCGACGATGCCGCCGTACGTGAAAAATTTGGTGTGGGGCCAGCATCAATTGCCGACTACTTAGCTTTAGTTGGCGATACATCTGATGGCTTCCCGGGTCTGGCGGGTTGGGGCGCAAAGAGTGCAGCAACAGTGTTGGCTAAGTACGAACACATCGAGGCAATTCCCGACGATGAAACCACGTGGGATGTGACAGTGAGAGGTGCGGCAAAACTTGGGCTCACCTTGCGTGAGAATCGCGAACTTGCCGCACTGTTCAAAAAAATAGCAACAGTGGTGACCACGGTGAATGTGGGTGCGGTTGACGACTGGCAGTGGCATGGCCCCACCGCAGAATTTTCTGCATTGTGTGACGAGTTGGGAAGCCCCCAATTGGCCAAACGAGCAACAACGTTGGCTCAGTCGCGTTAACAGCGACTGAGGCACCGGCCAGGCGATCTGCGGCACACGCCTTGTCCCGATGGAGGCTGCTGCCTTCCGGCCCTGACCTGGTTTGCGGGCAGACGTTGCACAGGACCCGACCGGCACCTCACTCGCTGCTGAAGTCAGGCTATCGCTCGCTAGCCTCACGTCCGCTAGTGAATTTTAGGAAGGGTGCGAGAGCGGCCGAATCGGCACGCTTGGAAAGCGTGTGAAGTGAAAGCTTCCGTGGGTTCGAATCCCACCCCTTCCGCCATGACAGACATGTCGAACGTCCATCTTGAAGCGATGCGGGCAGCTCTTGATGAAGCGCGCCTTGCTTTCGCACAAGGCGACGTGCCGGTGGGTGCTGTGGTGCTTCACAATGGCGAAATCATCGCCCGCCGCCACAACGAACGAGAATTCGCTCACGACCCGACTGCGCACGCTGAAGTGCTGGCATTACGCGATGCAAGCCAAAAGCTGGGTAGCTGGCGTTTAGATGAGTGCACTTTGGTCGTCACTCTTGAACCATGTGTCATGTGTGCGGGTGCCGCGCAATCTTCTCGCATTGGCCGACTTGTCTATGGAGCTGCCAACTTTGAAGCAGGCGCAACAGCCAGTTTGTACAACGTGATGAGTGATCCTCGCCTTGGTCATAATCCGCCTGTAGAACACGGCCTACTTGCCGAAGAGTCAGCAGCACTGTTGAAAGAGTTCTTCGCCTCAAAGCGTTCGTAGCGCCGATAACCTGTTCAACGGAAGGGTGCCAGAGCGGACGAATGGAACGGTCTCGAACACCGTCGTGGTGTCACAGCCACCGTGGGTTCAAATCCCACCTCTTCCGCCACTACGAAGGGTTCTCGGCGCGGTATGTCCCGTAAATCGTGACATACCGCGCCGAGAACACTCATTTTGTTATGAGCAGGTCGACTCGTTCTTTGGCGCTTCGAGCTTGACGAGGTAAGTATCGACTAATCCGTTCACACATTTTCCTGTTCCGTACCCAGTGTGTTGGTTGCCCGTCACCACAATGAGCCGTCCATCGCCGAGGGCAGATGCCATTTTGCGTGACGATGAAAGTGGAGTTGCAGCATCACCTGTGGTGCCGATGACCACGATAGGGACATTTCCTGCATTAGCAATTTCTACTTGAGGTAGTGAAGGTACAGGCCACAGTGCGCAGTTATAGCCAGCTGCAAAATAGGCGCCAAGGCGGGGCGCTGCTGCAGTGAATTGTGGAATGTATGAATCGACTTCTTCCACCGATGTTGCACCTTGATCGTCTATGCAAGAAATTGCGGTGAAGGCTTCCAGCAAGTTGTCGTATGTTCCGTCGCTACGACGTTGGTAGTAGTCGTCGTACAGCGCAAGCAACCCAGTTGCGTCGGGAACTTTGGGGTCGGTTGCATCGGCGAGTGCTTCGGCAAATGTTGGCCATAACGAATCGGAATACATGGCGTCAATAGCAGCGGTATATGCAATGCCTTCATTGACCAACGTACGTTTTGAGTTCACAAAGAGCGGGTCGCGCTCGAGGCGCACCATGAGTTTGTCGAATACTTCTTCAGGCTTTCCCTTGTTGTAAATAGGGCATGTTTCGCGGGTGGCGCAATCGGCGAAAAATGCATTGAGTTGACCTTCAAACCCAGCGGCCTGGTCGAGCCCACCTTGTAAGAACGATGCATTGGGATCGGCGGCACCATCGAAAACAGCAGCCCGCACCGTATTGGGGAAAAGGTTGACCCAATGTGCACCAAGTTCGCTGCCGTAAGAAAAACCGAAAAAGGAAATTGTTTCCTCATCGAGCGCGCGGCGAATCATGTCAATATCTCGAGCGCTCGAGATGGTGGAGATATAGGGCAGTATGTCGCCGCTCTTTTTTTGACATTCGGCATTGAAGCGTCGTGCATCGTCGACAAGCGCAAGTTTTTCTTCCGGAGTATTCGGTGTGACATCGGAAGCAAAATACGAATCGTATTCATCGACGCAGTCAACAAATGGAGTGGAAGCTCCTGTGCCTCGAGGATCAAATGCAACGATGTCGAAATGGTCGAGGATGGTTTGCGAAAAATAGAAGCCAGCGTCGGGCGCCATTGATGCACTTTCTGCACCTGGTCCACCGCGGTTCACAATGAGTGAACCAATACGTTTTTTGGCATTTTCAGCACTGTGCACTTTCAGACTCAAAGTAAAAGTGCCAATGGTGGGGTCTTCGTAGCTGTAGGGAACTTTAATGACGCCACACTTGATGCCTTTGGGCTCACTCGGAGAACATTTGTCCCACACGATGGGGCTGAGCGGTAGTGGAACTGTTGAGGTGGTAGCAATTGGTGCAGGAGTGGTTGTTACCACCACGGTGTCGTCGACTGCGAGATTGAGGGTTTCCACCGTGGGAGCAGATGACGCCCCACAGGCAGAAACGAGCAAGGCGCCCACGAGAAGAAATGGGGCGATGAAGCGACGACGCATATGTTCGTAGGCTACGACCTCTAGCCTGACCTATGTGCGCATGAACCCTCACATGATGTTGCCTGGTGATGCCAGTGCTGTAGCCGGAACCAAAATTGGACGCCAGGGCCTGCGCCGGGCATGGGTTTTTGCCCAGCCGTACAAGTGGGCCATCATCGGATTTCTGACGTCAATATTGGTGTCGGCACTATTGGCGTTAGCGCCCCCACTGCTTTTTCGGGCCATTCTCGACCATTCCATTCCCCAAGGGAATAAAGGGCAGATCACTATTTTGGCTGCCTTTCTGGTTATTGCGGCATTAGGTGACGCGGTGTTGGCCATTTTGCAGCGCTGGTATTCCTCGCGTATTGGTGAAGGCCTCATTTACGACCTCCGTGTTGCCCTGTTCGACAAAGTGCAGCAAATGCCCATTGCTTTTTTCACGCGCACACAAACGGGCTCGCTCATCAGCCGTCTGAACAACGACGTTGTTGGGGCGCAAACCGCGGTCACCAGCACATTGGGCAGTGTGGTATCGAACGTTGTTGTTCTCGTTACTACCTTGACTGCAATGCTCATTCTGGAGTGGCGTCTCACACTTTTGTCGCTGGTGGTTTTGCCAGTCTTCATTATTCCGGCGAAACGAGTTGGGGCAAAACTTCAAACCATTGCACGTGAACAAATGGGCTTGAACGCTGAAATGAATACCCAAATGACCGAACGTTTCAATGTGTCGGGTGCGCTACTCGTAAAACTCTTTGGTCGTCATAGCGAAGAAGTGGGGGCATTCTCGCGGCGCGCAGGAAGAGTGCGCGATATTGGCATTCGCTCTGCTTTGTATGGTCGTATCTTTTTCGTTGCACTTGGGCTTGTTGGCGCAGTGGGCGCCGCGGCCATTTATGGTGTTGGTGCACACTTAGTAGTTGATGGCGGCATCACCGCAGGAACTCTTGTTGCAATGGCGGCATTTGTTCAACGTATTTACCAACCTCTCACGGGCCTCACGAATGCTCGTATTGAAGTGATGACTGCGTTTGTGAGTTTTGAAAGAGTTTTCGAAGTGCTTGATGCGCCTGTGTCTATTCAAGATGCGCCCGGAGCAATTGATCTTGTAAATGCGCGTGGTGAACTTGAACTACGCAATGTGACTTTCCGCTATCCAGCAGGGCACTCAGTTTCTATTGGCTCCTTAGAGGCTGCAGGTGTGATGCAAGGTGTCGACCCCGATACCGACGTATTGCAAAACATCAACTTGCATGTGCAGCCGGGTGAAACCATTGCGCTTGTCGGAGTGAGTGGTGCTGGAAAGAGTACGCTCGCGTCACTTATCCCGCGGTTGTACGACGCAACAGCGGGGTCAATTCTCATTGATGGGCAAGATGTTAAAAATCTCACGCAACGTTCGGTGCAAAATGCAATTGGAGTGGTATCGCAAGATCCGCATCTCTTTCACGAAAGTATTGGAGCAAACTTGCGTTATGCGAAACCCGATGCAACCGATGATGAACTACGAGCAGCGTGCGAAGGGGCACAAATATTCGACACCATTGCAGCTCTTCCCGAAGGGTTAAATACTCTGGTCGGAGAACGTGGCTACCGGATGTCGGGTGGAGAAAAACAGCGCCTTGCCATTGCGCGTCTGCTCTTGAAAGACCCAGCCATCATGATTCTCGATGAGGCAACAAGTCATCTCGATAACGAAAATGAAGCAGCAGTGCAAGTAGCACTTGAAGCAGCGCTACGCGGGCGTACTGCACTGGTCATCGCACACCGTTTGTCTACGGTGCGTCGTGCAGATCGAATAGTGGTGCTCGATGCTGGCCATCTTGTTGAGGAAGGAACGCATGAAGAACTTATGGA
>JBIKNT010000013.1:0-16035 GCA_044358465.1 Ilumatobacteraceae bacterium | reverse complement strand
ATACCCAAAGTTCACCCCTGTTCCTTTTCACGAACGTTCACTATGGGACGGCTACCCCGAAGAGACCAACGCTCCTTACGGCATTGCCAAAAAAGCATTGCTTGTGCACGCGCAAGTGAATGCAGCCCAGTACGGGCAAAAATTTGCTTATCTCATTCCGACAAACCTGTTCGGTCCTGGCGACAAGTTTCACCCCGACGTTTCACATGTGATTCCTGCGCTCATTAAAAAATGTGTGGAAGCAAAAGAGCGTGGCGACAGCGATATTCAGGTGTGGGGTACGGGAAGTGCCAGCCGCGAATACCTGTACGTTGAAGATGCAGCTGCCGCCATTGTGCGTGCAGCAGAAGTACGCGATTCAGCTGAACCTCTCAACCTGGGCAATAACCACGAAATCACTATTCGTGAAACAGTGGAGACCATTGCTGAAGTAGTTGGCTTCACTGGCAAGTTGGTATGGGACCCTTCCAAGCCTGATGGCCAACCACGACGCCGTGTTGATGCAAGTGAAGCTGAACGCGCATTGCAATGGAAAGCTCACGTCACATTCCGTGCTGGTCTCGAGAAAACGGTGGAGTGGTACTTGACCCATCGCGAAGAAGCAGAGCGCGCCTCGTGAATTTACCGCCACCAGTACTTCCCAAATGCACCCGACACCCCGACCGCCCCACTGGGCGAAGCTGCACACGTTGCGCACGCCCTGCATGCGCCGATTGCCTTGTTCAGGTAGCAGTGGGCTCACACTGTGTGGAATGCATTCGTCGTGACCGCCCCGATGCACGCACACGTGCGCGCTATTGGAATGCTGGCCAGCCCCTGCTGGCAACAAAAATTCTCATTGCCATCAATGTTTTAGTTTTCATTTACACCAACACCGGCTCTTCATATTTTGATGCAGGCGGAATGAACAAAAACCTTGTAGATCTCGGACTCGCAGAGATTTTTCTCGCGAACGGCGAGTGGTACCGGCTCGTCACATGTGGGTTCATTCACTTTGGCTTTTTCCATGTCGGCATGAACATGTTTCTTCTTTACCAACTCGGTTCCATGATGGAAAGTGACATGGGTCGAACACGTTTTACCCTTGTGTACTTCGCGTCTCTCCTCGCTGGCAGCACCGGCGCACTCATGGTGAACCCCGATGCACTCACTGGTGGAGCATCGGGTGCTGTCTTTGGGCTCATGGGTGCGGCATTTGTTGGCATGCGACTGCGCGGCATCAACCCCATGCAAACAGGTCTCGGGCTCACCTTGGTACTCAACTTGGTGTTGACCGTTTCAGTGTCGGGTATCTCCATTGGTGGGCACTTAGGCGGTCTCGCTGGTGGCGCACTGTGCGCTCTCTTCTTGTTTTCGCCACCACATCGCCGCATGCCTACTTGGGTGGGTTATGCAGTGCCAGTTGGTGTGGGGCTCTTCGCGTTTCTCGTTGCATATTCCCTCGTATAGCACCCCATCTCTACGTTCAGGGGGTGAACACAACCACTCCGCACACTTCGGTACATCACCTCGTCGACGTTCCACGTCCATTTATCGACACCATCACCCACACATCTCAAGCGCTCAGCGTTTTTAGCATGTGTGTTTCACGTCCGTTTCGCGAAGAAGCACTCATCTTGCTCACCGACTCTTCGCGCTGCGGCATTGGGCTTTTTACCGCACCTCTACTCGCACCCATTACGCATCCACTCACCCCATCACATGGTGGCGAAGCTCTGGGTCACCTTGTTGTCGGTATTGCGTCTGCACATCCCAGCGCTAGCGCCTGTTATGTCCTCACCATTGAGAAAAACACTTTGCCCACCAACGACGATGCCGAGCGATGGTTTTCTTTCAACGATGTATGCGACCGCGCTGGCATCGTTTTACTCAATTGGTGCGTGCGTGGTTTTCACTCTTCAGGTCGGGGCGCAACGTGGAGCCCCATGCACGTCGCTGGCTTGGGGTAAAGCGCAACCCTGCAGCCTTTAAGCGTTGCAACAGTTCTCTACTTGGCACAGCAGTTGCACCCATTGCTATGGCACGCGTGCGATAGTCATCGGGAATGTCGTAGTGGTCTCCTTGAAATCCGCGCCGCGGCACCCCAAGTTCTTCAGCAAAAAGGTGCAGCTCGTCAAGGTTCGAGTCGCTCACCAAGTGGCACCACCGTTTGTCGCGAAACCACCAGTGTGATGGGTCTACCAAAATCACCGTTAGTGACAACCACACCCAGAGCCGCAACCACCACCGCGAGGTGCAGGGGCCGGGCTCGATGCTGGAGCGCCGCCGCCCACCGAGGCAAATACCGACAAGCGTCGTTTTGCTTGAGCTCCACAAACACATTGCGCAGGGTCCGACGCTTGGCTCATGGGGCGACGCTCTTCAAAAGCGGTGTCACATGCACTACAGCGATACTCGTACAACGGCATGTCTCTAGTCTACGACAGCCCCAAGGGCCGCGTACATCTGATTGACTAGAACCATGCGCGCAACGAATATGGCCCCACTCACTGTCTTGCCAGCCCGCACCGAGCCTCTGCTCGACCAAGAGCTGGAAACCGCCGAGCCCGTTGTGGCCCATATTGTGAAAACCGAGCCAGGTGAATCGGCCGCAGCAAAAGTGATGGAAGCCCGCATTTACGGCACTCCCCTCGAGGCGCTGTGCGGCCACGTATGGGTTCCGTCACGCGACCCAAAGCAAGTTCCGATGTGCCAGAACTGCAAAGAGATCTACGACACGTACCGAGCCTTCAACGACGGCTTAAATGAATCACCGAACGAATAACGTAAAAATAGACACAAAGGAAAACCATGATCATCATTGCCGGAAGAATTTTCATCGACCCATCAAAGCGTGAAGCTCTTGTGAAGGCTTCACAGCCACTTCAGCAAGCAACTCGCGACAACGAGCCCGGCTGCGAGGCATACGTCTTTAGCGCCGACCCATGTGAGCCAGGCACCATTTCGGTCTATGAATTGTGGACCGATGCCCCGTCGCTTGCTGCACACTTCTTGCACGAGAACTACTTCAACATGCGCACCCTTTTTGGCGAGCACGGCATTAGCGGTGCAGAAACCTTCAAGTACCGTGTCGACGCCAAAGCAACTGTGTACAACGCAGACCGCATTGCCACCGTCGATTTTTAATTCTCTTTGAATTCACCAACGCCCGACATCAGTCATCTTCGTATCCGCCAAGCGGTGCGGGGCCTCATTGTTGATGAACTCAACCATGTGCTGTTGGCGTTACTGCAATTCCCTGCGCGTTCTGTGTGGGTGCTCCCTGGCGGCGGCATTGAAGCCGACGAGGAGCACCACGAAGCACTTCACCGAGAACTACGCGAAGAAGTAGGGCTCTACGAACCCCCCATTGGCCAACTCTTGTGGACCCGCACGCATGTAGTTCCTTTTATTGATGGCCAGTGGGACGGTCAACGCGACCACGCATACCTCGTGCGTACAACACGTTTTGACCCGCAGCCCGAATTGTCTATTGAACAATTGCGCAGTGAATACCTAGTGGAATTGCGCTGGTGGAGCATCGACGAACTCTCGGCGGTTGTTGATGACGTTTTTTTCGCGCCGTTGCACTTACCTCAGCTTGTTGCCGACGTGGTGCGCAACGGGCCACCACCGGAACCCATTCACATTTTTCAAGAGACCAAATAGGCCTAGCGAAAATCTCTGCTTGCTGCGCCCACCGCCACACGCAGTGCCGACAAGTGTTCAGCAATAATGTTGACAACACCTTCCGACGACTCGACCCGCCCGCGTACGAGTAGTGCAGCAGCACCACGCGCATCGGTACGAAAACGGGTCCAACACCCTGGCGAGCAGACCACGTTGATGAGCCCCGTTTCGTCTTCTAAGTTCATGAAGGTGACCCCACTTGCTGTGCGCGGACGTTGCCGATGCGTTACTACACCCGCCACATAAATACGAGTGCCCGACTCGACAGTTGCTAACTCGCTCGCGGTAAGCACACCCATTGCATGCAACTTCTCGCGCAAGAAAATAGTGGGGTGACCATCGGGGGAAACTCCTGTTGCCCAGAGGTCGGCCACTGCTTCTTCTATGGGTTCCATTCCGGGCAGTGCTGGTGCCGTATTGCCCACTGTGATTCCTTCTAAACGTGTTGGGCGTGATTGCGCAACCGCACCCGCTGCCCACAGTGCATTACGCCGCTGTGTACCAAACACGTCGAACGCACCAGCAGTAGCAAAAGCTTCTAAATGAGCTGTTGAGAGTTCTGGCACAGCACGCACAACATGCTCCATGCTGTTGAAGGGCTGCGCATCTTGCAGTTTCTGCGCCAATGAACTACTCACCCCGCGTACCGCAGACAGGCCCATGCGTACGGCAAGCCCACTTGTAGAGGAAGCACTCTCGACCAAAGATGCTGATGCTTGCGAAGCATTGATACATGGGGTGAACACCTCTACCCCATGACGACGCGCATCGCGCGCCAATGAATGTGGCGACCAAAAACCCATGGGTTGCGCATTGAGTAACGCCGCACAGAAAATAGCGGGTTCGTGATATTTAATGTATGCCGATGCATACACAAGGTACGCAAAACTCACCGAGTGACTTTCAGGAAACCCGTAACTGGCGAATGCTTCCATCTTGCGGAAAATAGTGTCGGCTATTTCACCAACAATTCCTCTTTCTTCCATGCCGCGGAAAAGACGTAATCGTAATTTTTCCATTTTTGCATGAGACCTTTTTGAACCCATGGCCTGACGTAGTTGGTCGGCTTCACTGGGAGTAAAACCAGCAACATCGATAGCCATTTGCATGAGCTGCTCTTGAAACAACGGCACGCCCAGTGTTTTACCCAAACTCTTTTCGAGCAGTGGATGCAAATAGGTAATGGGTTCTTGCCCATTGCGCCGGCGAATATACGGATGCACTGAACCACCTTGAATGGGCCCAGGACGAATGAGTGCCACCTCCACCACAAGGTCATAGAAGCGTCGCGGTTTCAAGCGCGGCAGCGTTGCCATTTGCGCTCGCGATTCAATTTGGAAAACACCCACCGTGTCGGCACGACACAACATGGCATACACCTCGTCTTCTTGCGGTAAACCCGCAAGGTCGAGTGGCTCACCGCGATGTAGTTCAATGAGATCGACTGCGTTGTGTAGGGCTGAAAGCATGCCAAGGCCTAACAGGTCGAACTTCACTAAGCCTGCCGCTGCACAATCGTCTTTGTCCCACTGCAGCACACTGCGCTGTTGCATTGTTGCCCACTCAACTGGGCACACCTCACTCACTGGCCTGTCGCAAATGACCATGCCACCCGAATGCACACCAAGGTGTCGTGGGTGGTGCAGCAATTGCACAGCGAGTGCCTGAACATTGTCGGGAAGGTCTTCGGGGTCAACCTTTTCGCCTTGCGCAATATGGTGACCCAATGCTTTTGCGGCGTCGCGCAACGCAGAGCGCGACCGGTACGTAATGACGTTGGCAACTTGCGCGGCATGTAAACGGTCGTAGCGTTGGAATACGTATTGAATGACCTCTTCACGCCGACCACTTTCAATATCGATATCGATATCGGGCGGGCCGTCGCGCTCGGGCGACAAAAAACGTTCAAACAATAAACCAAGCGACACCGCATCGGCGCGTGTAATGCCCAGAGAAAAACACACTGCACTATTTGCGGCACTGCCACGACCCTGACAAAAAATATCGTTGTCGTTGCAAAATTGAACGATGTCCCATACCACCAAGAAATAGCCAGCAAAACCAAGAGTTTCAATGACATCGAGTTCATGATGAATCACTGCCCACGCCCGCGCCCGCAACGACAATGTGTCGTCGGCATGAGTGGGTGGCGGCCCGTATCGGCGCTGTGCACCTTGTGCCACCAAATGACGTAAATACTCCATTTCATTCATGCCAGAAGGGCACGGGTACGGTGGCAGGCGTGGCGCAATGAGCGCAAGATCGAATGCACACTCGCTTGCAATATCGGCAGCCATTTCAACCACTCCGGGGTAACGCACAAAATATTTCTCTTGTTCGGCGCCTGAACGCAACATTGCTGTTGCCGCAAAGGGCAACAAGTGGTCAATATCGTTCAAGGAACTACGTTGACGAATAGCAGCCATTGCGGTTGCAAGTGAGAATTCTGCCGTTGTTGCATATTGCACATTGTTGGTTGCCACACATTGCACATTGCACCGCGCAGCAATACGTACCAGTTCATCGTTACGTGCTGCATCGAGCGGGCCACCATGGTGCACAAGTTCTACAAACACATTGTTGGCACCAAATGCATCGATGAGTTGGTACAACTTGCGTTCGCCTGCCTGTGGCCCATGCTCGATGAGGGCCTGGCTCACCACTCCTTCTACGCCTCCAGTGAGTACCTTCCACGACCCGCGAGCAAAACCAGACAGGTCGGCCATGTGAAACTGCGGTTCGTTTTTCGCACCAGCGAGCTGCCCATGTGTAATGGCTTGCGATAAGTAGGCATACCCTTGCGGGCCCTGCGCAAGAAGCACCACATGTCCACTGTTGTGCTCGCCAGCACAGCGCGGGGTGACCTCTGCTCCGAACACGGTGGGCAGTTGCAACTGCCGTGCGGCTTCAGCAAAGCGCACCACCCCATACAGGCCATTGCGGTCGGTGAGAGCAAGTGCCTGCAGGCCAAGCGCACTGGCATGTTGGGCAAGCTGCTCGGGAGACGAGGCTCCTGTTAGAAAAGAAAAATGCGACTGGCAATGCAATTCGCCATAACGCTGTTCACGATGAAAACTCACTCATGGGAGTTTAGCGAACATATGTTCGTATGAGTTCTTGAGCCCGGAGCAGTGCCCCCACGAGCCCCGCATCGGCAATGACGGCCGCTTCTTCCCAAGAAAACCAGCGTACTTCTTGGCTTTCCTCTGCCCCAGGGGCTGGCACCTCGAGGTGGTCGGCAAGCAAGAGGTAGCGCAAGTCGAGGTGGGTATGGCCCCGCGGCCCCGGGTGAACATCGAGATGAAAGAACACCGCGCCGCTCTCGGGGTGGCGCACATGGAGACCTGTTTCTTCTTGCGCCTCGCGTAATGCACCTGCACTGGGGTGTTCATCTTTTTCAATATGCCCGCCAGGCTGCAACCACAAGTTGAGCCGCTTATGCAAGTGCAACACTGTTGCTTCACTGCTCACCACCACACCAGATGCCGTGACGTGAGTGGTATGTGCATGTTCATTGCACGGGTCGGCGAGTTGAACAACCTCACGGCGAAAAGTTGTGAGCGACTCAGCTTCTCGGGCATCGATGGGTTGATGATGAGCAACTAATGCCAAGAGTTCATCTACTGCGAGCGATGTCATACCTAGAGTCTCTCAGGAATACACCGCAACAAGCCACCATGTGCGGTGCTCGAGCAACACCAACCACCCGTGCTCGTGTTCTCCGTCGTGAACAAGGCATTGCATACGCACCACACGCCGCTGGCGCAGTGGGTCCCACCAGCGCTCTTCAACGGGCCACGGGCCATGCCATGCACGTACAGAAAAGAGTTGTTCATTGCGCCGTATATACCGCGGTTCTGAGCGCACACTATGGCGGCCGGTGACCTCGACTGCCCCATGTTGAGCATTGAGCACTTCAACTTTTTCTGGCGGCAAAATATTTTGCATCGGTGCATGCTGACCCATGTCGCCACTCCATGCTGCAGGGCGCAATGCGCCAGGGGTAACACGGTGAACAGTGGATTCGTAATGTGCAAGATCGACACGATGTGCAGGAACTAGTTCGTACTCACGCGTAATGTCGCGACCACCTCGCCACTCGGGAACACACACGTGGTCTTGGCCCACCACACCCGCCACTCGAGCAATAGCTACACGTGCTGCGGCATCGCTTTCACTACGACCGCCCCATAAGCGCGGCTGCTCATGCCCAATGGGCACCGTGTTTTGCACGTTGACTGCAATGTTGTGCACCCCAGCAGTGAGCCCTGATGATTCTTCGAGCCACGTTGTTACTTGCCATCGCACACGCTCGAGAAGACCTTGCTCGTGAAAACCCGCTGCGCTGTACCACACTCGTTCAGAGATGTCGTCGTGTTCGGTGGTAAGAGTAACCACCACACGACACATCGCAAGATGCTCTCCTTGCAACTTTTCCATAAGCGGGGCGATGAGTTGTTGAGTAGCTACAAAAACAGCGTCTACCTGTACAAGCGGGTCTTCATAATGACCCTCGGCGTAATAGAGGGTAGGAATTTTTTCAGTGAGCGCAGGGTGTAGGTCGGCACCGTTACACAGCGTGTGCAACATATTTCCATCGGGCCCAAAGCGATCGGAGAGAAGTTGCTTACTCGTTGCAGCAACTTTTCTGCAGGTAGACAAGCCCAATCGATAAAGAAGCGACAAAGTGTGCGCAGACACATCGGCAAAATGTTCGAGGTACCGCACGTCGATACCGGCCAAAAACTCTGCCGTTTCACCTGCAGGAACAACAAATAACGGCTGTGCCATACGGGCCGCGATGAGCCCTGCAAGGCGCCCGTCGGCAATACCAATAGTGAGCACCACATGCTCGGGTGCACAAGAAAAAAGCTTTTCTGCTACTGCTTTTTCACCGCCGAAGTATCGAGTTGGGCCACGCATCGGAACAAGCACATGTTCATCGTCGACAATTTCAATGAGCGGTGCAATAGCAGTAATACTTTGCGCCAACGCATTGAGTTGTCGAGCGTCGCTTCCTACTGCGCGCACAATGGCAACGCGATATGAATGATGGTTCTTCATTTCACTACCCCACCAACAACGAAAAATACTGCTCACTCGGTACTCGGCGTCCGCCAACGTGAACAGATAGTTCTTGCGCGGCAAATGCCACTTGCTCTTGCATCTCATTTTCTTTTAGCCATGTACGCCCAGTTGCAGTGAAAACAACATCGGCACTTACACCGTGCGTTGGGCCAAGAGCAACTACTGCACACTGTTGTACTGCTGCCGACAACATGGTTCGCCGCACCGAACTTGGCGACACATGAGCGGGAATATTGACAACAAGAACTTCAACACCACTTGCGAGTGCCGTGACGGCCTCACACCACTGTTGTGCACATGACACCTGCACCACACGCTCTAAACACCACCCGGCATAACGAGCTGCGCTCCAATTGAGATGTTCATTTGCACACCAACCCACCCACGAGCCTTCTGCAGTTGCTTTTTGCACAAGGCCAACCGCAAGCGACATAGGCGCAATGCCTGTGCACTGGTACACACGGCCGCGCACCAAGCCGAGAGGAAGTTGTGCTCGTTGCAGAACTTCTGCAAAAGACTCGGCAACAGCAATGGTGCGATCCGCATGCAACGATGCTTTGCCAAGCGACACCACATGATGCCCATATTTATGATGCGAAAGTTGTTGGGCTAGTTGCTCACGAGCCAATTCCAGAGACGACACGCCGTCACTGTAGCGAACACCTGTTCGTATTAGCCCTGCTCGAGCAACTCCACCAGAACATTGACATCGCTCGCCCAACCATGAGCCCCAAGCTCTTGTGCATCTTCTGCCGACAGCACCGCTGCTCCACCCACATAAACAGGTACAGCATCGCCAACAGAGGTGCGCAATGAGAGAACGAGCTCACGTGCTGCATCGCGGGCAGTGGGCGAGGTAATGCTCACACACGCGGCAACAACATCGGGGGTGTTATTGACCGCAGCAATAAATGTTTGGGCGGGAAGATCTGCACCTAAATCGAAGACTTCCCAGCCACGTTGACGCAAGAGGTCTGCCACCATCGCCACCACAAGGCTATGGTGCTCGCCTTGAGGGGCACCCACCACAATGGAACCCTTGGTGCGCCCGCGGCCCACGAAGCGTGGCCCCAATCGACCCATCATGCGACTCACGATGGCCGAGGCTTGATGCTCGCGATAGATCTCTAACTCGCCTCGTGCCCACTGCTCACCGATGCTCACCAGAGCGGGGCTCATCACTTTTGTATAAATATCTTCCAGGCTCACCCCAGCAACCAGCGCAGCCTCAACAACAGCCCATGCGCCGCTGCCATCGCCAGCCAGCAAACGCGCTTCGAGTCGTTCCCACCACACCACATTTTTTTTAAGCGATACTTCAGCATCAATGGGCTGGTGACTTTGACCCTGGAAGGCACGTAGATCGTGAAGTAAAACTCGCCACGTTCCGGCGGCCTTATGTGCGGGCAAAAGACCCAAACGCACATAGCGATACGCGGTCATGTAGTGCACATCGAGCATCTCGGCTGCTTCGTGCAGGGTGATCTCGTGCGCAGGGGCACTGTCGACGAGCACTTTTTGGGCAACCACGCTTTGACCTTAGAAGAGTTCTCCGAGTCGTGCTTTACCTAACGCACAATTGGCAAAGAAAAACTGTTAGGCACCCAAACGAGCACGCGCAGCAGCACTGCGCTCAAAGAGATGCGCTGGCACACGTTGTGCAGCAGCACTCAAAGCTGGGCCGCCATCGCTTGCGGCAGCACCACTTGGCGCTTCTTCTTCTGGTGCAACAAGGTCTTCGAATGCAGGAGGCTCCATGCCTGGCTTCCAGTACTGGTACAGGTCGCGCACCACTTCATTCAGACCCTGGGCACCTGCCCCTTTGGCTAGTTCAACCGTGATGATGTTGCCATAAACGTGCACGCCGGCAACTTGCCCCGTGGCGAAAAGTCGACTTGCCACCACCGCTGCGGGTTTGGTGCCAAATGCTTGGTCGGCGCTAGAGAAGCGCTCGTGACCCATTCCGGTAAAACTGCGATTTGCCTCGAAACGGACAATGCCCAACTTGCCGGCGGGACCTTCAAGAACTGCTACTGGCTGACCCATACCCAAACAATAGTCTGCCGTGGTGCATCGCTGGCATTTCTCCACCATAATTTGAGGAGTCAATAGGGGGAAAAGATGTCCAACGGTCTGTCAGCCAATATGTCACTCGACGAGTTCACCACAGCAGCACGAGCATTTCTTGATGCCAATGCAGAGCGTCGCGAAGCAGAAAAAACATTTGTATGGGGCGAAGGCTCCGACAAAGTCAACGTATTTGAAGAGCGCACTCGCGAGCAAGAATTAGTGCTGCTTGAAGAAGCAAAAGAGTGGCGCCGTAAAAAATTCGATGCCGGCTTTGGCTGGGTAGGCGGACCCGCAGAATACGGTGGCAGTGCACTTCCTGCAGCATTCGATCGCGCCTTTGCGCGCATTGAAGGGGAATACAAAATCCCCAACCAAGGTTTTTTCTCTATTGGCCTTGGCATGGTTGCTCCTACTATTTTGGCGCACGCAAGCACATTGGCAAAAGATGCATACCTCACCAAAATGTGGCGTGCCGACATTGTTGGTTGCCAACTCTTTTCTGAACCAGGTGCAGGTAGTGACCTCGCATCGTTGCAAACCAAAGCAGAACGCGATGGCGACGAGTGGGTCATCACTGGGCAAAAAGTGTGGACCTCTGGTGCGCACTTCAGCGATATTGGTGAAATCATTTGTCGCACCGACGCCGACTTGCCCAAGCACAAAGGTCTCACTGGTTTTATCGTCGACATGAAAGCACCGGGCGTAGAAATTCGTCCACTGCGCCAAATGACAGGTGGCGCAAGCTTTAACGAAGTGTTCTTCACCGAAGTGCGCGTACGTGACGATCACCGCCTTGGCGATGTGAACAACGGCTGGAACGTTGCACTCACCACGCTGATGAATGAACGCGCAGCAATTGGTGGCGGCAGCGGAGGCGACAGCGTTCTCACGCGCGTGTTCGGCATGGTGCGTCACTACGGTCTCGACAAAGACCTCATTGTGCGCAACAAACTTGCCGACCTCGTTATTCGTTACCGCGTTGCTTCGTACAACAACCAGCGTGCACTCGACAAAATTCGTTCGGGCCAAACACCTGGCCCTGAAATGTCTATTGCCAAAATGGCGCTCACCGACAACCAACTACGTCTGGGTGCGTTTCTCTCAGAAGTTTTAGGGCCACGCCTCCAAGCCGACACCGGCGAGTGGGGCACCTATGCCTGGAACCAATTGGTGCTCGGCACACCCGGCTTGCGCATTGCAGGCGGTAGCGATGAAGTGATGCGCAACATTGTGGGCGAACGTGTACTTGGCTTACCCAAAGACACCGGAATCGACTCGAAGTCGTCATTCCGCGATTTGCAGAAGTAATTTCTGACTACTTCGTTAATCCTAAATTTTCCATAAACGCCCACGACACGCGATGCAACGGCGTTACTCCATGTTCACGTAAGCCAGCACGCTGCTTTGGGCACGGGTAGCCCTTGCTTCCTTCAAAGTTCCAATGTGGGTACTGCAGCGCGTAATTGCGCATCATGCGATCACGTGAAACTTTTGCTAACACCGAAGCAGCAGCAACCGATGCCGACACTGCATCGGCTTTCACTTGCATCATCACTCGCGGCACGAGTGGTGAAACAAAATCCCATTTTCCATCGGCAATCACTGCATCGGGTTTTACCGTCAGGGCATCAAGCGCACGTTTGGTTGCTAAACGTTGAGCCGCACTCATTCCCAGCGCATCACATTCAGAAGCTTCAACTATGCCAAGTGACCAATCGCTGCATTGCGCAACGACCGTATCAAAAAGTTCTTCGCGTTTTTTCTCGCTCAGTATTTTTGAGTCGCGCGCAACAAGGTCTTCCACAGCAAAATTTTCACTGTTCACAATGGCAATGCCCACAACGAGCGGCCCCGCCCATGAACCCTTCCCCACTTCATCGATGCCTGCAACAACGCGTGCGCCTTGTGCGTGGAGTTCATCTTCCCATTGCAAAGTGGGCGCCACGCGTGGCGTACGTGGCGACATTCTCACTCAATAACGATGCTAGGAGCACCGGCTTCTATGCGGCCAGCATGCCACCACCCAAGGTCGAGCAGTTGCTGTTGTCTGTGCTGCGGAACAACAGCCAACAAACCACCTGAGGTTTGCGGGTCGAAACACAAAGCAGCATGTGCATCGGGTGCAGAAATAGTGCAATGCCCTTCCACATATGTGCGGTTGCGTGGGTCTCCACCCGTACGCATGCCTTCAGTGGCGGCCTTCAATGCGCCAGGGTAAGCAACAATGTTTTGAGCATCGATATGCAAACGCACACCACCACGCTCTGCAACTTCCCAACCATGACCAGCCAAGCCGTATCCGGTGACGTCGGTGACTGCATGCACATCGTCGCCAAGTTCACGCAGTTGCTCGGCGGCTCGACGATTCAATGTACGCATACCGTTAATTGCTGCGCGCTGATCGGTTGCGCAACCTCCAGCAAGGGCGAGTGCAGTGCCAATAGGTTTTGACATCATCACCACGTCACCAGGTTGCGAGCCACCTTTGCGCCAAATTTTTGAGGGATGCACTACGCCTTGTACTGCTAAACCGAAAATGGGTTCGGGGTTACGAATGGTGTGCCCACCTGCAATGGTTCCACCTGCTTCGGTGACCACTTTGCTCGCTGCACCAAAAATGGCCGAGATGGCGTCGTGCGGAAAATGCTCGGGGAAAGCAGCCACGTTGATGGCCATCACCACATGAGCGCCCATGGCAAAAACATCACTGCATGCATTTGCTGCAGCAATTGCCCCAAAATCTTCTGGGTCGTCAACAAGAGGCGGAAAGAAGTCGGTGGTGCTCACCAGCGCTACATCGGGGCTCACTTGGTACACCGCTGCATCGTCGAATGGAGCGAGGCCCACCAGCAATGACTTGTCGAGAGAACCGGGCATCTCGGCCACGAGTTCAGACAGAAGTGAAGCGCCCCACTTTGCTGCACAGCCGCCGCAGCTGGTCCATTCTGTGAGTCGAATAGGAGTTCCGCGATAAGCCATAGGCAAAGAGTAGTAGGGCTCTATGCGTTCTGCACCTGCCAGAGGGCTTCGCCCGAGCTCGCCTTCGTTGTTAACCATGTTGCATCAACACCACTGCGCGCAATGACGGGAACTCCACCGGTGAACTCCCAGAGCGCTGCCACATTTTCACCATGCCAACGCAATGCAAATGATGCACTCACACCGCCACCTGCCATGAATCCAAAAGATTCCCAGTTGAACCCTCTCCACAATTCAGGAACGCCATGTGGCATGAGAATGGTTTCTCCACGACCATTCACCGTGCACAACTGCTGTTCAACTGCAGCAACCCGGCGCCCATGCGACATTCCCACACTGTGCGATGCATCATTTGTTGCATTGCCTGCCTTGCGACTCTCGGTAATGCGTTGCCAACTTGCAGCCACATCGCGCACTGCTCGCTCTTCTCCGCAACGAGACAAGATCAACTGCACACCAGCAACCATTTGGGCTAATTCGCTGAGGTCGTGTTGGGCGTGATTCTGCAAACATTCTTCAGCAAGTGGAACGAGTTCATCGAGCCACAGCTCTGCCTTATCGCCTAAGCGAACAAGCTCAATTCCGTCGAGCACAGTGCCCAGCGCATCGTCGAGTGGGTCACATACTTCGCCGAGCAACAACGCACATCGCGCATCGACAAGTGCCAAAGAAAGGTCGTGCAACGGCCCGTCTACTGCTCGCACTCTGCTTGCTGATTCCAGCGACTGCATCCATCCGCTCACCAATTGGTCTGCGCTCGGCAACGTATTGAGTTGAATGTTCTGCGCATCTCCTGTTGTTAGTGCCACGCGTACAGACGAACGGTGCCCAATAGGCAAAACAATGGAAGTGGCCGGCAACTCAATACCCATAATGGGCTGTTGCGTTGGCACACGCGAAGTAATGACATCGTTTCGTGTGAGCGCCACCGCTATTGGCGATGGCGAATCATTTTCTATTTCAATAACAATGACTCCACCATGAGCAGCTGCGGCGTATACCCGCTGGACGGCGTCGCCACCACGAACGCGCAATCGCGTTTCCACAACAGGCACTCCGTCGATACGCACCTGACGCACAGAGGCTTCTTTTTCTGGCGAGTGCCAGCGGTCTTCGTCGGCAATGTGCCAAGCGAGCACTGGTGAACCATCGTGTGGGGTGATATCGCCCCAAGGAGAAACCGAAGCAGTAAATGTGCCTCCGCGAATACCGATGAGTCCGTGTGATGTGGGTGAAAGTGTTGTCATAAGTCTCAATCGAGTTCAGAGCGCCCACCACGACTTAAAAGGTCGCTCAGCGCTTGTTCTGCAGAAATACCGCGGTGACATACTGCCACTACTTGCTCGGTGATGGGCATTTCAATGCCGAATTGTGCGGCCAAGTCGAGCACTGCTGCTGAACTTTTTACGCCCTCGGCGACCATTTGCATCGATGCCACCACGTCGGCGATTTTCTCGCCTCGCCCCAAGGCCATTCCTACCGATGTGTTTCTACTTTGTAGCGAAGAGCACGTGGCAATGAGGTCACCCATTCCGGCAAGCCCGGCAAATGTTGCAGGCGTGCCACCCATTGCGGTTCCTAACCGTGCCATTTCCGCAAGACCACGCGTAATGAGCGTGGCGCGTGTGTTGTTGCCAAACCCCATGCCGCCAGCCATACCTGCGGCAATAGCGATGACGTTTTTCACCACTCCGCTCACTTCGCAACCCACCACATCGGGGTTGGTGTAAATGAGCAGTCTGGGGTTGCTGAAAATACGCTGCAATTCGCGAGCAATTGTTTCATCGTCAATTGCCACAACACTCGCTGCTGGCTGCCCATCCATAATTTCGTGTGCAAGGTTGGGCCCGGTGAGCACCGCTGCGGGGTGCCCAGGCAGCTCACTTGCAATCACTTCACTCATCCGCATCAACGAGCCCTGTTCGAGACCTTTTGCCACACTCACGATGGGCACCGAGGCCCGCACGTGTAGTGCCGCAGCATGAAGCACCTCGCGAAACCCTTGCGAGGGAACCGCCATCACCACCACATCGGCATCGCGCACCACTTCTTCAAGATCATGCGATGCAACGAGTTCTGTTGGCAGTGCCCTCTTCCCCAAGTATGCAGGGTTGCGGTGCTCAGAATTGATGACCTGCGCTGTTGACGCATTGCGAGCCCACAACATGGTGGTGGTGTTCAAGGCCGCCATCGAGGCAATGGTGGTGCCCCACGACCCTGCCCCTACGA